>JBAXMV010000063.1:0-3159 GCA_037134095.1 bacterium
TCTTTTTTGCTGGCACCGACTATTTCTAGAGCGAATGCCACATTTTCAAAAACGTTCTTGTTTGGAAGAAGTTTAAAATCTTGGAAAACAACGCCAATTTTGCGCCTGAGATGAGGTATGTCACGATCTTTGAGTTTGTCGTAATCAATGCCGCCGACAATTATTTTTCCACTGGTTTGGCGCTCTTCGCGGGTTAGTAATCTTAGTAGAGTGGTTTTGCCGGCACCACTTTGTCCGATTACGATTACAAATTCTTTGGCGTCAACATTAATAGACACGCGGTCTAGTGAGGCGGCGCGACTTTTATCATAAGATTTGGATACCCTATCGAGAAGAATCATTACTTATATTTTAACATAAGACGGCAATCGCTTATGCTTATTTATTGCTTCAATGAATAATCTAAGTATGCATTTATGAATGGCTCTAATTCGCCGTCCAGCACCTTGTCTGGATCATTTGACTCGTGTTTTGTGCGCAGATCTTTGACTTGTTTGTAGGGGTGCAACACGTAGCTTCTTATTTGGTTACCCCATTCGGCTGACTGATTAGGGCCTTTTAGCTCACTGAGCTTGTCTTTGTGCTGCTCAATCTGTAAGCTAACTAACCTAGACCTTAGAATGGTCATAGCTGTTTCACGGTTTTGCAGCTGGCTTCTTTCGTTTTGGATAGCAACAACTATTCCGGTGGGCAGATGAGTAATTCTTACGGCAGAATCGGTAGTGTTAACTGATTGACCACCATGTCCACCGCTGCGATAAACATCTATTTTGAGATCCTTGTCGTCGATTTCTAAATCGCCCGGTTTATCTATTTCGGGTAGCACATCGACTTTGGCAAAACTAGTTTGGCGCAGATTATCTGAATTGAAAGGACTCAGCCTAACTAAGCGATGCACGCCCTGCTCGCTTTTGAGTGTGCCATACACATTGGTTCCCTTTACCTCTACTGTAACGCTTTTAAGTCCGGCCTCATCCCCCGTTGATTCTTCGATAACCGTTGCTTTGAAATTATTTTTTTCGAAAAATCTAATATACATTCTAAGCAGCATTTGCGCCCAATCCTGAGCATCGGTACCGCCGGCGCCAGCAAAAATACTAATAATCGCATCCCGAGAATCGTATGGACCACTGAGTTTTAGGCTGTCTTTGAGGCTGTCGAATTTTGCTTGCATCGAGCTTATTTGGGTATTTAGCTCACCCTGCAATTTAGCGTCATCTAGTTCGAGTAGTTCCTTGTTATCTTTGATGCTTTTTTGTAATTCTAGCCAAGGAGAAACTTGATTATCTAGTTTGGATATCTGCTGCATAATTGATTGAGCGGAGCTGGAATCATCCCAAAAATTTGGCTCCTGGCTTTGGCTAGTTAGGTTATCTAATTCGTTTTTGAGTTTATCAATTTTGAGTTTAGCGGTAGCCGCCTCAACGTCTTTTTGTAATTGATTGATCTGTTTTGATAGATCTTGCATGCTATTTTTTTATAATTTCATCAGACCACAAAGGGCTAATTTGCTCTTGCAGCGACCTGGCAAATTTCATGCCACAATTACCTAAAAAGCCAATACCCCAAACGTCCTGCTTGAACATTGCGTTGGTAATAGTTACGATTTGTTCTTTGGTGATTGCACGGATTCTCTCTGGTACTCTATCGTAATCTTCAACTTTATTATCAAAGAAATATTTAAATGAATAGCCAGACGCAATTCCGCCTACGGTCTGCGCACTGCGCTGGAATCGACCCAAGGCATACTGCTTGGCGTTATCAATTTCCTCGTCACTTATCTCGCCATTCAGCATTTTGGTAAGCTCGGTTTTTATGATGTGAAACAAGGCTGGAGCGTTTTTTTCGGACACTTGAGCGCCGAACCACCAACTGGATGCGTCTTTGGTGTATCCAATGCCTGAACTCATGCCGTATACCAGGCCTCGTTCGCGTGCTGTTCCAAGAATTTTTGAGTAAAGCGTGCCAGTTAACATCATGTTTACTAAATCTAGTGCATCGGCTTCAGCATCTTTGAGGCGTCTATTTAAAAACGTATCTAGATAAAAATAAATATTTTCGACGTTACTATTGGAAACGTAAACTGGGTCTACTAAATGGATGGGTACTTCCTGGGGGAGCTCAATTCTCTGTCCGCTTTTTGGCAGTGATATATTCTCTAGCATATCGAGTATTTCGGCGCGCCTAGCCATGGTCAGCTTGCCGGCGATTATAAATCGCATATTAGGAGTGTGGTGAGTTCGCTTGTAGTGTTTGCGAACATCCTCAACACTAACATTCTTCATTAGCTTTAATCGTTCCCTGTCGGTTTTGGCTAGCAGGCCGAGTTCTTTGCGCATTTTGAGGTTTAATTTGCGGAAATGGTCATTGCTTCTGGCAGTCATCTCTTCTTGGACGTTACCATATTCTGATGCGAATTCGTCTTCTAAGAATAGTGGCTTAGAAATAGCCGTCAGCATTAGATCGAGCACTCTGTCCCATTCAAAGTCGGCACATTCAGCTTCGTAAGTTATGTCGTAAACACCAGTGGAAGCATTGGAATAGGCACCGTTTTTTTCGAGTTCCGCCTGAAAATCGCGGGCTTTAGGATATTTTTTGTTAGCACCGAGCAATACGTGCTCCATTAAGTGCGGTACTTCCCATTTATCGGGTTTCACTAGGTATTCACCAGCTCTAAAATTGACGTCAAAAGTCATGACTGTAGCATTTGGAACGTGTATAAATAGACCGCTAGCTCCATTTTTGAGCTTTACGTGAGTTGTTTTATGTTTCAATTATTTTTTCCTTCGCTTTGCCACGGTTTTGCGTTTGCGTTCGCTTTTGCGCTTCTTTTTGATTGCATCCGCCTTCTTTTTGGCAATTGCTAGTTCGTCTTTACTGGCTGTGAAATCGGCTTCGTCAAATTCTTTTTCGGCAGCAACTATCTGACGGGCATTATCTACGGAGCCTCTGGCGGCTCGAGTTAAGTCGGTTTCTATAGCTCGGTCGAGCTCTTCTTGCGATACTGGCTGAGCATAGAATAATGACCTGAGGACTTCGTGTCTTAGTGATATTTGCATATCTTCGAATAGCAGCTGTCCACGGCGGCGATATTCGACTAATGGGTCTTGCTGGCCAACACTCATCCAGTGAATTCCTTCACGTAAGTGATCCATATTC
>JBAXMV010000064.1:0-3128 GCA_037134095.1 bacterium
CGGAGCTACAAGTTTAGCTGAAATAGCTGCCCAAGGAAAAGCCTGCATAGTTATGCCATCTCCTCAATTGATATGGAACGTCAAGAACGCTCAAACCCTCGAGGATATGCATGCCATTGTGATGCTCCAAGAGAAACCTTCCAATCAAGCCAGTGAACTCGTGGCTGAAGTGTCTAAACTACTTGATGATGACAGCCTGAGATTGCATCTTGCTAGCAAAATTTCTAGTCTAGCTAAACCCCACTCTGCCAGCAAGCTAGCGGATTTAATCTTGAATTCAATAACAACTAAAGCAAAATAAAACTTCTTAAAATGATATTTAGCAGAAAAAAACAAACATCTGGGCGTCAGCGCAAAATTACGCCCAGTGTTACTGCGCCCAATCCAGCCGAAAACTATCCACCCAAAGCCAGACGCACTAGCAAGATAGCTAATGTTCAGCCGCCGAAACAAGCAAAACCGCATTTTATAAGATATTGGCTGAATAGGATAGGCGTATTACTTTTGATAATAGCCCTGGGCGCATCGCTGATTAATATATTGAGCCTTAAAAATACCGCTATCATCAAGCCTTCGTCAGAGACCAAAGAATTATTAAATGACACCAGTGCCTACCAGCAAACTGCCAATAAGCTGCTATCCGCATCGATATTCAACAAAAATAAACTGACAATCGACTCCAAGTCCATATCAAACGAAATGCTCAAGCAATACCCCGAACTGGCTTCAGTAGACGTGGAGCTTCCATTGTTAGCCCATAACCCCATTTTTCATATTCAGCCAGCTCAGCCAGCCCTGGTTTTAAGCGCCAGCAATGGATCTTACGTCATCAGTAATAACGGCAAGATATTGGCAACTACTGCTAAATCATCGAGTTTAAAAGCGTTGAATCTGCCTGTTGTGGGCGATTCTAGTGGACTACAGGCTGAAATAGGTGAGCAAGCATTACCCTCTAAGAACGTTAGTTTTATAGTAGATGCCAAAAAGATCCTAGAAGCTAAAGGCATACCTGTCGGTACCATCACTCTACCATCAGGTACATCAGAGGTGGATATGGCTATCGTAGGCCAACCATATGTAATCAAATTTAACTTGCATAGTAATAATCCCGCAGGGCAGGCAGGCACAGCACTAGTAGCCATAAATGAACTCAAGAAATCTAATACTACGCCCGGCAAGTACATCGACGTCAGAGTAGACGGCCGAGCATATTTTCAATAACAGCTAAACCCCCCGGTTATTCTGCCCCTCTTGTTCGGTTTTTGTTCAGTAAGTAGATTGAATACTTATATAAAAAAACATATACTAACATATATTTTGCGTGAAAAGTCAAAAAAAACAAATTTCACGACAAGGCAGGGGAAAGTAAAAAATGTGAATAAAACACTAAAAAAGGTATATTTTCACGATCAAACTGTGGATAAGTCAAATGGTGGTTTAAATCACATTCGAGCGCTAGGCGATTAAAGCGACGTACACGGGATCCTTAATATTTAAGGGATATACAAGTAGCAGTCTAGTCTAACGATTTTTGTATTGATATTTATATAAAACAGTAAATACTCCCCTGTAAGAGGGGTATCAGTAGTCATCTTATGGACAGATATCTAAGTCGCAAAATATACATTGTGCGACACACTGTCTATGGCTGGATGGGTGCTCTTCTGCCCATATCTTCCGACTTTATATCTCTACTTTTTTAAAAATTTTTTTTGAAATTTTTACTTTCCTGTCAGCTTTGTTCTGCCCCAAAATTAATAATCAAAGTATGCCTTTTCAAACACTATTCAGCTGCCAATAATGTTCGTATTTTGTTCTATTTAAATTAAACTAAATATTTTCTAACAATCAAATAGTCAATTATCTATTATATACGTAGCAATTAAATAAACCGGAGATCTAGCTATTTGTCTTCTACCGTCGGAGTTACTAAAGACTCCCAATTGTAAAATACATGGTCATTATCTACTAAGGGTGTAAAATCATTAGCTGCTATTTCTCTAGGTATCGCTCTAACCACCCAAGCGCTGTTTCCTCTTGATAATTCAGGAATTAATACATTTGGATCATGATCTTTTCTTCGACCTTTTTGTAGGACTAAACCTTTAGAATCTAGGATATTGGCGATTTTATTAGGGTTGATTGAAGGATGGCTTCTTTTGTACTGACTAATACATGGTGATGCATAAGATCTGGATGTGAATCGAGCGTCTCTAGGGTGCTGTAATTCATCATTCAAATACTTGTAAGAAAATATAGTTCCTGGTTTTTCGCTCAATATAAGTGCTATTGACTCTTGAAATCCTTTTGATTGCCTGCTGTAAGTACCAGATTCGTACAAGTAAGAGTGTCTACCTAATTGAGTCAGGACATTTTGTCTAATTTCAGCCATTAATTCATCAGTAATTTCTTGTGAATCTTCAATATTGAATAGTTCACTATCGATATTTTCTGTTTGATTATCAGTTTCTTGCATTTCGGAAGTTTCAACTTCTACTAATTTTTCAACCAACACCCCACCAATTCGTGAAAGTCTAGCTTTTGTTGATTCAATTTCATCAATTATCCTTGATTTTTCTGGCTCTTCTATGTGTTTTTCTGTATCGGTATGTAATATGTTCAATTCATTGATTTGATCTTGAGCTAGGGATCTAATTTCTTCTTCTGTGACTGATCCTTGCAAGGCTTCTAAGCCAGCTGAATTACCATCAATTATTTTAATCCCAGTAGTTATAGGTGAAACTATTGTTGCAACAATTTCACTTTGTTTCTGTACTGCAACATCTAATGCCGACATTATGGCTTCGTTATTTACGCCATCTCGTGCATTACTAATTTCACTCAATTTGGCTTGAGCATCGTTTAGTTCGGTGTAGTTAATCTGTTCCATTTATAGTCTTATTATACACTGTATTAAAAAGATTGTCAATTTATTGTCTTCATCATACCCTAGTCGATCACTAGACGTTGCGGGTGAAATTTTTGATTTGGTGGAAACTGCCATAGCCTGCTACTGAAATAGGCTTTGCTTCCTGGATCTCATGCATATCGGCATTGAATGTATACATCAACCTACTATAAGCATCATCATAATCATTGAAATTATTACTAATAACCCCGGCTAGTAA
>JBAXMV010000065.1:0-3083 GCA_037134095.1 bacterium
GACTAGGGGCCTAGAGGCCTAAGTAAACCACAGGAAAAAATACAGGATTAAACACAGGATTAAACACAGGAGAAAACCATGGATCAAAATACCCTAGTTAACTTACTTCACATGAAAGAGGATTTATTAGATGACCCAGCAGGTAGGTTAGAGTTGTCCGCTACTGCCAATAAGGTATCTCCAGTTCCCTCAAGCAGAAAAGCAAAACAGGTTAGAGGTAAAAACACCACCGCTAAGCTTAACACTTATGAAAAGTTACTAGCATCCGCAGCCAACAAATTGGGGTCTACTGCCAGTGAATTATCTGCTTGGCTTAATCAAATTTCAAATACACCACAAGCAGTTCAGCACAATGCTTTAAGGCTCATCACCAAATATGGCCTAGACCCCTTTGCAGATGAAATTGCGATCCATCAATATGAAGACAACCACTGGCAAGCCTTCATCACCATTGATGGCTGGTCAAAACTGATTAATAGCCACCCATCCTTTAGCGGCATTAGCTTTACAGAGTCAGATGAACTGGTTGGCGGGGTGCCCGCCTGGATGGGGTGCGCGATTTATCGCCATGATCGGGTAGTGCCAATTGAAGTCAAAGAGTACTTAGTTGAAATTAAGACGGAGCATAGTATATGGAAGGAGATGCCCAGAAGGATGTTTAGGCATCGGGTAATTGCGCAGTGTGCAAGGTTAGCGTTTGGGGTCTCGGTGCCTGAGCAGTCAGGGCAAAAGAGGGCGAGCGGCGGGGCGGGTAAAAAGGTGGGGTTAAATTCAGCAGCGCGTCGGGATAGCCAAAGTAGCATCCTCAAAGCGCAATTAAAAGGTGAGGTGGTTAAAAACTAATACATATCAAATTATTGAATCAAAGGCAGTCTTCAATAATGGATAATTACGAGAAATTACCTTGAATCATCAACATTAACAAGTAAAGCCAATCCCATTAAATACCGCCCTGAAATAGACGGCCTACGAGCATTAGCCGTCATCCCAGTTATCCTCTACCACGCTGGCTTTAAGCTCTTTGGTGGAGGGTATGTTGGTGTTGATGTGTTTTTTGTAATCAGTGGCTACCTCATTACTACCATCATTTTAGCTGAATTAGAAACTGGCACATTCTCACTCTTACATTTTTATGAGCGTAGAGCAAGGCGAATACTTCCAGCGTTATTTTTAGTGATGTTTGCGTGCCTACCATTTGCTTGGTTTTGGCTATTGCCTGATGCAATGAAACAATTCTCGGAGAGTTTAGTTGCTGTAAGCACTTTTGCCTCTAATATTTTGTTTTGGCGAACAAGCGGTTACTTTGATACTGCAACAGAACTAAAGCCACTTATACATACTTGGAGCTTGGCGGTAGAGGAGCAATATTATTTATTATTCCCTCTGTTCTTGTTGCTAACTTGGAAGTTGGATAAGCGTTCTATTGTGGGGTTGCTTGCTGTTGTGTTTACAATTAGCTTAGTAGGAGCGCAGTGGTTATCAGCAACGTATCCTTCATTTAATTTTTATATGTTGCCAACACGCGGTTGGGAATTACTGATTGGTGCATTCATTGCGTTTTACTATGCACGCCACAATATCAAAAAACATAATCACAACATTGAGCAGTTTGGTAGTCTGATTGGTTTATTGCTAATCGTTTACTCTGTATTTGCTTACAACGATCAAACCCCATTCCCTAGCATTTATGCACTAGCACCAACACTTGGCGCGGCACTTATCATCATCTTTGCTACACATAAAACAATTGTTGGTAAGTTACTTGGCTCTAAGCTATTTGTAGCCATCGGTTTAATTAGTTACAGCGTATATCTGTGGCATCAACCTATGTTTGCTTTTGTAAGAGAGCGTAGTTTAGATGAACCCAGTATGTATTTGATGAGTGCATTGGCAGTATTAAGTTTTGGTTTTGCCTACTTAAGCTGGAAGTATGTTGAAAGACCGTTTAGAAATAAACATCGCATCAGTCGCAATAAAGTATTTGTATGGGGGGCACTATGTAGTGCAGTGTTTATTGGGCTTGGGTTAGCTGGGTATTTAAATAGTGGCTATAAAATGCGTTTTGACTTCAAAGAAAAATATCAGGGCGATGTACAACATTTGGATTTTCATAGGTACATATCAGATAAGTATTTTACCTGCACACCAAAATCAATAGCGAACATGGCATTGCAGTGGGAGGGATACATAAGGTGTATGCAATCTAAAAAAGGTGATAGGGTTGATGTGGCACTAATTGGAGATTCGCATGCAGAGCATTTATTTATTGGCATGGCTGATAACTTGCCATCAAAAAATGTTGCTTTTTATATAAAAAATTCTCCACCATTTATTAGCAATAGAGAGTTTGATGATATTTTTAAACATGTACTCAATACAAAATCGATTGATACGGTTTTTATTTCCATTTTTTGGAGCTCGCGCTTAAGCCAGGTCCCTAAAAAGTCTTCCTTGCAGTTAGAGCTCATAGATACTCTAAATGCTCTTATTAAAAATGGCAAAAAAGTCTATTTAGTGGATGATGTTCCACATTTTCCATTTCCACCAGAGCGTTGTAAATTTGTTGATGATAGTTTTGGAAAATCGATTTGTAGTACAGCCATTAAGTTGGTGCTTGATGATGAAAAAAAATATCAATCTGATCTGCAAGTTGTCCTGAAGCTATTCCCATCGGTGCAAATAATTTCGTTAAGAAATTTTTTTTGTGGCGACAATAGTTGCAGTATGGTTCATGATGGAGTGCTTATGTACAGAGATAGGAACCATTTAAATATATTAGGTTCTCAATTTGTTGGTTCGGAAATTGTTAAGCTGAGCCCGAAATTAAATGACTGATCACTATTTTGATTTGCGCTTTCATTGATGCAGCCTATTGTTTGCATTACTAAGTATCTCGTCACATGCTTGTGTAGTATCCCCCGTCAAGCCAACATTCCTAAAGTGTTGTTTTCTGCCTTTGCTCGGTAGTCTCTAGGCGTTACTCTTCGGTAATCCCCCCTTATTTAACCGAACCCAGAAGTAGGATTCATTAAGCAACCATGGCCAGTCGCTGTTTCGGGGTAATGCCGCCCAATGCCATGTTT
>JBAXMV010000066.1:0-3072 GCA_037134095.1 bacterium
CCTATTACCATCTCCGCCGAATCTGCTGCCACCACTCATAAGTTGCAAATAATCAACAATGATTAAGCCTAGTGGCCTCTTGTGAGCTTCTCTCCGGGCTTTAGTTCGCAAATCGCTAATAGTTATGCCTGGACTGTCATCTATGTATATTTGAGCCTCGCTTAGAGTTCCCATTGCATGACCTATTTTTTCGAAATCACTATCATTTAGATTACCGGTTCTCAGTGCCCAGGCATCAACACCGGATTCCATGGATAATAAGCGGTCTACCAATTGTTCTTTACTCATTTCGAGGCTGAATATCAGTACCGGTTGTGCTGATTGTATGGCTATATTATGGGCAAAGTTAAGTGCTAGTGCCGTTTTACCCATAGAAGGCCTAGCAGCAAGTATTACAAGGTCTGAGGGTTGAAATCCTGCTAATACGTTATCTAGATCTTTGTAGCCAGTAGGTACGCCCCTAATTTTGCCTTTATCTTTGTGCAGCTCATCTAGTCTGTCAAAGCTTGCAGCAAGAACATCCTCTAGACTTATAATGTCTTGCTTAACGTGTTGTTTACTTACATCAAATAGTCTAGCTTCAGCTTCTTCTACAAGTTCATTCAATTTTTTGGTTTCATCATAACCAAGTTCCGCCATTTCTTTAGAGGCGTGAATTAGCCTTCGTCGCAATGCTTTTTGAATTACAATTTCAGCATACTGATCAATATGGCTGGCTGTAGGTACATAATTAGTCAATTCCGTTAAATAAGAGGAACCACCTATCATTTCTAAATTGCCATTATTGCGTAATGTGTCTGACAGAGTTAATACATCTATAGCATCATGGTCATTGTATAAATTGATAATTGCCGAGAAGATACGTTTATGTTTTGGATCATAGAAATCATCTTCATTTACTGAATCTGCTATTTTAACCAACGAATCCGCGTCAATCAATATAGCACCCAGAAGGCTCATTTCGGCCTCTATATTGTTAGGTTGTGTCTTGTTATTATTTTGGTCCATAAAATGCTACCTAGTACTAAGATTCTAGCAGTTCTGCGCTACCAAAAATATTGCTTATGCCTTCTATATTTTTTTTGTTTTTGGGGGCAGATTGATTTTCTTCAGTATTTGCTGTAGATTTTTCGATTTTGTTGCAGATTATTTTAATTTTATTACCGGTTAAGTCTTCCATTATTTTGCTAATAATTTTTTTATTATTTTCTTCTGATATTTTTTTGTAATGGAATGGAAAAGTAAAATTTAGTTCTAATTTATTACCAGAGAAGTTATGTTCGGCCATCCTAACTATGCTGTAAAGCGTGTTGTACTGCTTTTTTAGTTCAATTAACAATTCACTAAAAACATCATCATCTTCAGTAATGTTAGGTTTCTCAGTTTTAACATCTTTCGATATTACTGGTTCATCTTTTTCTGTAGTTTTGACCGTAGATATATTTTCTACTACTGTAGATACTGTTTTTTTCGGTTCTGGTATTTTCTCTGTTGATATTTCTTTTTTGGGCACAGAATATTTCAATAAAATTATTTCTAGATACCTATGCTGGTTGGTCGCTGAATTAACTTTGAGGAGATCATCCATGAGTGAAATTGTCTTATCTGAAACAATTTCGGGTGAATTACTAATGTATTGATTCCTGAGGGTCGTAATCATCTGTTCGGCAATAAGGTTAGCCTGGAAACCCTTATTTATGAGAGTATCTAGGTTTTTAATCAGTTCCGAAGAATCTGATTCATTATATATATTACTAACTAACGAACTAATTGCATCATCTGTTGGTATACCGAGCAGTTCTGTAACATCATCCAGCGTCAACGATGATGAAGTATTGCGTAATTGATCTAGCATACTGATGCAATCTCTGAAGCTACCTTTCCCAAGTTTGGCAATCTGTTGCAGAGCTTTTGGATCTATCGTTATATTTTCTTTGCCTGCAATTACTGATAACTGTTTTGAAAGATTCTCTTCATTTACTGGCTTAAACACATGTTTTTGGGTTCTACTGATAATTGTGTCTGGTAGTTTGTTGGAATCTGTTGTGGCTAGTATAAATACTGCATGAGCAGGTGGTTCTTCGAGAGTTTTAAGTAGTGCGTTGAAAGCTTCTTTGGTTAGCATGTGCACTTCATCTATTATGTACACCTTATATTTTGAAGTTGTTGGTGCTACGTACACCTTGTCTCTTAGCTCTCGTATTTCATCAATTCTACGGTTACTGGCCGCATCGATTTCGATTATGTCCATTTGAGAGTGGGTATCATCCTCATTGTAGGGAATGCCATTGATATTGTGAGCCCATATTCTGGCAACTGAAGTTTTGCCTACTCCTCGCGGTCCAGTAAACAAGTAGGCATGTGAGATATTATTATTTTTCAGGGCATGCGAAAGAGTAGTCGTAATATGTTCTTGCCCTACAACTTCACTCATTTTTTGAGGACGATATTTTCTATATAATGCTTGTCCCATTAGGGTATATTATACCCGTCTAATGAGTTTTTGGATGTTGTGCTTATTGCTTTTTTTCGTTATAAAGCGGCTTCTAGTGCAGCCCATTCAGCAGTTGAATCATCTTCGGGGAGATTAACACTTACTTGATCGCCCGGTTTTGCCTTGAAATAAGTTACGCTGGCAAGCAGAATTCGTAAACGTCGTTTGCCAATTTCTACGAAATAATGTCCATTTTCTAAAATCAGGGTTCCTACAACTTGTTTTCGAGGGATCGGGCCAATTTGCTTATAAAGGAAGGCACCATCTTCGGCAATAGTTAACTTCAAGATATCACCTTGGACTAATTTAGACTTGCTAGCATAGTTAGCGGGTACAGGATAGGTTTTGCCATCTGATCCAACCATGTTCTGTCCATCAAAAACACCTTCGATAATTTTACCGGAAGTATCTTCTCTGGCGACAGGTGAAACTATGTCATCGTCTCCTACTAAACTAATTAGCAGCTCTGTTGCTGCACCTAAATTTGTTTCTGCTTCTTGGATTAAGGCTTTTAGCCTTTTCACCTGTTTATCTGGGATGTCTGTCATTGTTTTAGTCTCTATTTAAAGTGTTTTATA
>JBAXMV010000067.1:0-3048 GCA_037134095.1 bacterium
GGATATTTTTGGCTGTACCGCCAGCCTTGGCGTGTGACATTTAAACTTCCTTTAACGTTTGGTAATAACTATGAGTCTTCTTGCAACAATTTGACCTTCTCTATAATAGATTAAATCATCGTTCCCAGAGTGCTCAAAACTGAATCTATTGTACCCCATATCGCTTAAGGAGTCAATAAGGGGTAGATCTTTGAATTTATTGGCAGAAATTTGCCATGCCGGAACGGCCAAACACAGTCTTGTGCCACTCTTTATTTGTGGAGAAATATTCTTTATAAAATTTTTGATAATTACATTGCAGTCGCTAATTGTTTGTTTCAATATTTCGCTGGAAGGGAGGGAGTTAAATGGTCTGCCCAAATAGGTTTCGGCAGCAACAAAATCCGGCTTCTGCAGCCATTGCAAAGACGTAGCGTCTCCAGCATAAATAGGATACTCGTCAGTCGGGAGATTATAAAGGCTACTCAACCACTCGAGGTTTGCATTAGAGTAGTCGACCATGCGCTGCTCAAGATCACTACCGATTACGTCGTAACCCATAAGCAAGGCTTCTTGTAGAAGCACACCTGTGCCACAAAATGGGTCCAAAATGGTCTGGTTCATTTTTGGTCTAGGTATATGCTCATCGAGTGGAATGTCACAGATTGACTTGAGCGTATCGTTAGGTAGCTCGCCAGTCGCTAGATTAATAATTATTTGGGCCAATTTGGGGGGTAACATACCAACTTTAGAATCTCTTTTTGGTCGTTGTCGATCTCGTTCGGTATAACTTTCGATATCCTGAACTTTCACGGTCTGGGCAATAATGGTCTGCGTGCCATCTTTGATTAGCATCAAATCCCAACCGTTAGGTCCGGTCAATTTATTGTGGATTATTTGAGCAGCGTTAAGCTCAGATGATTTATTAGGCACTAATCTTACGCTTCTGCCAGTAGTGCGCACAGCTTTCTTGATAGATAAACCGGTGGCTTCAAGCTGCCTAACTCCAACGTTAAAACCTATCTCACTTATGCCCAGCAGCATTTTACCTTCAGGCATATTTTGGCTTTGAGAGGGGGCAGCATTGATCAAGAATGTTTCAATTTGTCTCCAATGAACGGTGTCTATGGTAGTTAAAATTTTACAAAATTTAACGCTGCCGCCAAGCCTATCAAAAGCCAGCAAACAAGGGTCTTCGTCGACTATTACGGCTTGATTTCCAACGGGCTGAAGCTTTGCGGCACCATAGATACTTTCGAGCTCTGCAATGCCAAGTGCGGGCTGTCTTCCTAGTATTAATAAACTTTGCATAAATTTCATTATAGCTGTTTTTACCCCATAGCCCCAGCCGCTTGCCACTGTTTAGGGTATAATTATTAGCAATGCAGCAACAATCATGGTTAAAAAAGAATTGGAAATTGTTACTCAACGTAATAACAATCATCGCTCTATGTGTATTGGTTTATGCAATCAGAGACCAGTTAGCCGCCACTCTTAACAACCTGCGCCATGTAAATGCTTGGTTTTTATTACTGCTACTGCCAATCGAATTATTAAATTATCACGCACAGACAAAACTTTATCAAAAACTGTTCCGCATAGTTGGTAATAAATTAAAATATAAATTTTTGTTCCGTACTTCTTTGGAACTGAACTTTGTGAACCACGTATTCCCAAGTGGGGGAGTCACTGGCTTTTCTTATTACAGCCTACGAATGCGCAAAGGCCCTCGGCTTACAGGCACCAAGGCAACACTAGTACATACCATCAAATTGGCCCTCACGTTCCTGTCCTTTGAGCTGCTAATTGGCTTTGGACTATTGTCTTTGGCTGTGATGGGTAAGGTCAGCAACATGACAATTCTCGTAGCCAGCGTTATAACCACGCTGCTGCTTGTGGGAACACTTTTTGGCGCATATATACTGGGCAGTCAAAGACGGATTGATATATTCTTTACGGCTCTTACAAAAGGAATTAACAAAATTATTCAAATAGTTAGACCAAAACATCCCGAGACAATCAAGGTTCACCGCGCCAGAGAAATTGTTACCGATTTGCACGATAATTACCAAGTCATCAAAAGTAATCCAGCCAGCCTTAAGGTACCGTTTCTGTATGCACTATTAGCTAACGTAACTGAGATATTGGCAGTCTATGTTGTCTATTTGGCCTTCGGTCATGCAGTCAATATTGGCGCGGTAATTATGGCCTATGCAGTAGCAAATTTTGCTGGCTTAATTTCTGTGCTGCCCGGTGGAGTAGGTATATACGAAGCTTTGATGACCGCCGTAATGGCTACAGCTGGAGTGCCAGCTGCCGTGAGCCTGCCAGTAACTGTCATGTATCGAGTTCTAAACACTGCCTTGCAGCTGCCACCAGGATACTATTTCTATCACAAGAATCTCCAGAAAGACAAAGAACCAGCTAACTCATGACAAACGAGGACATCAATCTAAGTGTCAGTGAGTTTGTCGACCTAGTAAACCAAAGTTTGAGCTATTCATTCCAGGGAATTAGTGTCACTGGCGAGCTAGCGAATATGCGGGTCAGCAAAAATCGGTGGCTATACTTTGACCTTAAAGACCAGAGCTCCACAGTCAAATTTTTTGGCACTATTTATAACTTGCCAGGCCCTCTAGAAGACGGCATGATCATAAAAGTGAAGGGTATGCCCAAACTGCATAATCTTTACGGATTTAGCGTCACCGTTCAAAAAATATCACTAGCAGGTGAGGGGAGTATCAAACGCGCTGCCGAATTACTCAAAGCTCAACTGCAAAAAGAAGGTCTATTTGATCCCGCACGAAAAAGGCCACTGCCTTATCCGCCAAAAACTATCGGTCTAGTAGCCTCCAAACAATCAGCTGCCTATGCAGATTTTGTAAAGATTATGAATGCCCGCTGGGGCGGTGTAGAAATGCAACTGATCGATGTGCAGGTGCAGGGCGAGCCAGCACCAAGCTTGGTAGTTGGCGCTATCGAGCAATTTATTGCAGCCGCCGTGGTTCCTGACGTTTTGGTTGTCATCAGAGGCGGTGGTAGCGCTGAGGATTTGGCAGCCTTTAACAC
>JBAXMV010000068.1:0-3001 GCA_037134095.1 bacterium
GTATTTTGAATCCAGTTAATTATATTTTTTAATTTCTGATTTCAGGCAAAACTTGTTTTTTGAATTTTTACGGTATATTTTTAGCTGCCTTATCTTTTTAAAAAGTTTTCCATCTTTTTTCAAAGACCAAATAGGGGACGGTTCTCTTTTGAGCACGGTTTTAGTCATTATAATATTATCGGTCTTTTTTGCCTAAAATATTTGCAAAGGTTGAGCTTTGTTTCATATCAGTTTAAGACACCTTATTCAAAGGCAGTTTTAAGACTGAATTACTTGTCGAAAGCAGTAAAATATTGTTGGCGTACCAATAACGGCATATATTTTTAATTAGACCTTTTGGTCTGTTGTTTACCAGAAAATAATTAACATCTGATAAACAATTCAGTTTTTATTAAATTGTTAATTTAAATTAATCTTGAAATATTTGCAATTAAACCATTTCAGAGAGTTATTGCCTGAAAATTGTTAATTTAAAAATATTAATCTGTTTTTAAGTTTTTTATTTATTCCTGAAGAAAATCTTCTTCAGTATTGTTTTTTAAAATATTGGCTTCAAGAAACGGAGTTGCATTGGCGCTCACATATATGCCCCACTGATTTTTACTGCAGGTATTTTGAAATGCAAGTCCCCCTGCATTATCGTAATAGGCGATACCGTCTAGTTTATTATCATGTAAATTATTGGAAATAAGAGTTGGAGCTGAATCAGACTGAACCTGTATACCATCAGAAACATTTAAGTAGCATTCGTTCTTAATTGCATATCCTCCGGAGCTGCCATAGTAAGAAATACCCGAAGAAGCATTTTTTCTAAAAATATTATTTATAACCAGCAAACTTGATTCATCCTCTATGGTTATTCCGCAAAATGCATTTGATTCCACGATGCAATTGCTTATTGTTCCTCCTGAAGAACCGATATATATTAGTCCTGATCCCCAGTTTTGTGAATCAGGGTCAGGCTTGCCTCCTGAAAAAATGCAGTTATTAAAGGAAACGTCGCTGTCTTCTACAAATATAATATTACCGGGGATGTTTCCTTTTCTTGTAAATGCAATTCCTTCAACAAAAGACTTGTTTCCAGACGAAAAGAAAACAACAGAGTCTCCTTCTTCGCCAATAATAATTGTTTTGTCAGGCCCTTTGCCTATAATGTTTATTGATTTGCTTATTTCAAAATCTGCTGGAACTTCATAAGTTCCGGCATCCATAATTATTGTACTACCGGAGGACGCATTATCTATAGCCTCTATAATATCTGCGAAGTCTCCCGTTCCGCTCGCATCAATAAAAATAAATTCACCCTGAAAAGTCTGTTCGCTGGAAGTAGTGCTCGTATTAGGGGCAGTTGTAGAAGTTACACCTGGTTTTGCAGGGGCTTTCAGATCAACATCACCGGAAACCAAAAAATTACCGGACTCTCTGGCAGGGGCAGCACTAAAGGATAGCAGCGGTAAAACAGACAAAATTAAAATCAAAACAAGAAGAATACCCATAACTTTCTTAAAAAATGTTTTTTTCATTTTATTATAAAATTTAGTACCTTCTTGGCTAGTTGCTACTACTTTATTAAAGTACAAATCAAATTGATGGCTCTATCCCCTTTCTAGTTGATCTGGAAGTCAATGCCAGTAAGGGTTATCATGTCGGCATTATCAATCACCGTCGCGTGTATCATGGCCGAATTGCACATCCCGTTAGACATTAAAAGTCTTGAAATATTATCGCAACATATTAATAATAAAGGGGAAATAATCCTTACGGTTCAGAGCAAGAAGACGGAAACCCCCTGTCATAAGTGCGGAAAACCCGCGACAACACGCTATGGTTATGGCCCTGAGTTGACGATTCGTCATTTACCAATTTTAGACACGCCTGTGTATCTTGTGATCAAGCCCGTTCGGTACAAATGTAATGATTGTGATGACTTGGTAACAACATCTGAAGCCTATGACTGGCTTAAAAGAGGTGCGCATGTAACAAACGGGTTGTCAGATTATTTAATGCGACAACTCATTCACAGCACGATCGAGGATGTATCAATAAAAGAGCGCATTGGTTACAAGAAATTAGAAAACACGGTCAATAAAGCGATTGATATAAAAGTGAACTGGCAAAATTATACCAGTTTAAGCCTGCTGGGTATCGATGAAATAGCTCTTAAAAAAGGACACAAGGACTATGTTACCGTCATTAGCACCAAGCCAGAAAAGACCGCGCAAGTAACTGTAATTGCGGTTCTGCCTGGTCGATTAAAGAAGGATGTGGCAGCATTTTTAAAAACCATACCAGAGCACCTCAAAAAAACTATCCAATCGGTATGCACCGATATGTATGACGGTTTTGTGTTCGCAGTAACGGAAGTATTGGGTGATGCGGTTCTGGTTGTGGACAGATATCACGTAGCCAAGCTATACAGGGAGCCATTAGATAAGCTTAGGGTCCGTGAAATGAAGCGTTTGAAGTCGACATTATCTGAGGAAGAATATGCTCAATTAGAAGGGGTTATGTGGACTCTTCGTAAAAAACATGAGTGCTTATCTGATGCTGAAAAAGAGACGCTTGCTCTGTTGTACCATTACTCGCCAAAGCTGAAGGAAGCGCATTCACATGCCTTACGGTTAACGCAAATACTAAATACCCATTGCAGCAAAAAATCAGGTCTGGCTAAAATCAATCGCTGGATTAAACGGGTTAAGAAAAGCGATTCGACATGCTTCAATGGCTTTCTAGTTACTCTGGAAAAATATAAGACATATGTTGGTAATTATTTTAAAAACAGAAGCAACAGTGGCTTTGTTGAAGGACTAAACAATTTGATTAAAGTAGCGAAGAGGCGTTGCTATGGGATCTTTAAAACAGAGACGCTTTTTCAGCGATTATTCCTTGACTTACAAGGGTTCGAAATTTACGCATAAACGGATCAACTAGAAAGGAGATAGAGCCAACATTGACTGGCAAGGCTCATAAACCATGGCTTGAAATGCTAGGGTTTACGCCT
>JBAXMV010000069.1:0-2984 GCA_037134095.1 bacterium
ATTTAGTATCCCCAAGCACCCAGCTCTTGTTTGTGGCATCCCTTATATTCTTTAGCAGGATCAATGGGGTCAGAGTCAATTGATATTAGCAATTTCATGATATTTGCGAGATTTCCGATCACCTCCTTTGGCGATTGGTCTAACTCTCCTCGCTAGTTGTTGTTCAACAGCCACCTTAAATTTAGTATCCCCAAGCACCCAGCTCTTGTTTGTGGCATCCCTTATATTCTTTAGTATTTCGTTATCTAGTGGCTTCTGAAATATTGCCTGATAATTTTTTTGACGCACTTCTTTAGTGTTTCCCATATGTTCATATTCCTGAGGAGGCGTGATCAAGGGATTCTCCACTCCCAAAGCATTACAATGATAACTTGACCAAGGATATTCAGAGGGATGTTCAACCATGCCTGCTCGTACAGGGTTCAATTCAATATAACGCATACAGGAAAATAAATACTGATCCGTGCTAATCAAAGTCGACTTATAACGTCCCTCCCATAAAGTACCTGTACGTTTATAATGATAATTAAAATATTGAACATAATAACGACCCAGTGTCTGCATCATTTTTCCAAGACCATCAGACGTGCTCGGAGAAACCAATAGATGAACATGATTCGTCATCTGCACGTACGCATGAATGCTACATTCATGCTCTTGACATGCTAACGCTAACTTTTCTAAATAATATTGATAATCTCGATCAGTGCAAAAAATGGGCTGCCGATTGTTCCCTCGTTGAATCACATGCTGGGGTTGGCCGGGAAGTATAAATCGAGGAAGACGCGCCATGCTTAAAATTACCCTTAGAGTGAAAAAATGACCTAGTATAAATCATATCCTCTTTATCAATCAATCGACTCTGGCCGGGTGGCCCGAGGCAGTTACCTGCCACGGGCTCCCACAGATCCGGACGTGCGCGCACTAGCGCATCCGGTTCCTCGAATGAATGTTTTGCTACGCTAGGCAAACCGAGTGAATCGCTCTGGCTGGTTTGATAGGATACCGTTTCATCAACGTTGTAAATCGCGACCAAGTCATGACACGCTTGCGGTTCCGCCGGGACAGCCAATATCGCCAAGTGCGCACCATCCAGTATCGGAATGCGCCCAAGCTATTGCTGTTTCCTGTGATCCCGTAATAGCTACAGTGACCTTGTAGTTTGCGATTTAGAGCTTGTTGCTGTTCCGGTATTGGTCTGTGGAGATTATCTTTGCACCATATGTTGATTGTTGAAATGGCGCGGGCAAGTCGGCTTTTAGACGTCTTGCGTTTGATAACCCACATTCCCTTCCGCGATTTTGCCCAGTAATGAGTGAAGCTTAAAAAGTCGAACGACTTAGCCTCTCCTCCTGAGCCACCTTTGGGTTTATTTTCATCCCTTGGGCGACGGAAGTCTACCAGCTTTGTTTTCTCAGGGTGCAGCCGTAATCCGAACTTTGCAAAACGCTTTGGCAATGTTCTTAGCACACGGTAGGCATCGGTTTCATCAGAAAAAGTGAACACAGCATCATCCGCATATCGGACCATTTGTGTTCGCCCACGCATTCTCGGCCTAACTTCTTTATCAAACCATTCATCCAGCACATAGTGCAAGTAAACGTTTGAAAGTAAACAAGAAATCACACCACCCTGGGGAGATCCAGACTCGGGGTAGCTTATGTTGCCATTTTCCATAACACCAGCATTCAGCCATTTTCCTATTAAGCGCAGTACTGCGCTGTCACGTATTCGATACTTGAGAAACGTCATCAGATTGGCATGATCTATTTCATCAAAAAATTTCCGGATATCCAATTCTAATATCCAGCCACCAGCTATGCTTGTCGATTGTTTCCAAAGCGCCTCCACTGCCTGATGTGCGCTGCGTCCTTTACGAAAGCCATAGGAGCAATCGAGAAAGTCCAATTCGTAAATCGGTTCCAGCAGCAGCACAATAGCTCGTTGCAACACTTTGTCTTCAAAAGAAGGTATACCGAGCGGGCGCGTCTCCCCTAAGTTGCCAGCTTTGGGAATGTGCTTTCGTAGTACAGCGGGGGCACGATAGCTATTCGATTTGAGCCGAGCTAGCAGGTTCTCGAGATTTCTCTCCAGATTTTCTCCATAGTGACTCCACGTCTCGCCATCAATACCGGGTGCGCCATCTTTCCGAGTTAGCCAGTAGGCCTCATACAACCATTCGATATCCAGATGGTGGATTAATGATGTAAATCCCATTTCAGGGGATTGTTTCGCAAGCGTTGCTATCCGCCCTTGTTTCAGTGATACGTTTTCAGAATTTCGATGCATTCTCCGTAGTTCCCAAGTTCAGTTCATTCATTCGACGTGCCGCTTCCCTCTATCGGATACGGCTCGATGTGCCGTTCCCCGATTTCCTAGGTATTATCAGCACGCTACGACTACCTACTACCCATCCCGCATCACTTCGTTGCCTTCGCTCAGCGGTACCGCCCGTTGATTGCGTTTCGCTTTGTCTGCTTGCAATCAACGCAGACAACCAGGACTTTTCTTGTATGGGGCGCCCTCCCATTTTATCGGACGGAAATAGCAGGCTCTCCCAAGTTCCTGTGTATCCCTCATACCTGTTTGCACATGTTCCAACGACTCCGACAGGTTTACCGTTGCTAACCAAAGCGCAACGGCAACGCGGCTCCAACTAGGGGTACAATAGAAGCACCTGCGATGACATTTCGAAGCTCAATAGCATGGCTTTCAGGCTCGCTGTCTACGCTTCGCAGGATGGGTTACCCCACCAACCACGCAAGACTCGCTTATGACTGCCGGTTAAGCTTTTTCATGTGGGATTTGCACCCACTGGGATACTAAAGAGGTTTCAGCTCGACAGAGTCATTCTGGCTCGCACCCCCCTCCAACAAGCTTTCTTGGCGCAAACCCCTTTTTTCTAATGATGACTCTGCTTTGAGGCTTATTGGGGCTTTGTTAGCCGAAACAAATGAGCAATGGGTAACAAGACGATATTTGGA
>JBAXMV010000070.1:0-2977 GCA_037134095.1 bacterium
TCACAATTGCCAAGAGCCTACAAGTAAATGGTGGCGCTACATTTAATGGTTCGATTTCTGCGCCACAAGTGACAACTTCCAACTTACAGCTCAATGGGGATCTAGTAATTACTAGGCACATAGTTTCGGGCGGCGCTACTCCTGGTCGAACCAATGGAGCAGCTGTAGGCGGCGGTGGTACAAGCAGCGTTTCTGGATCAGACACTGCTGGAACTGTGACTATAAATACTGGCAACTCACCACCAGCTGGCTGTTTCGCCACAATTAATTTCACTAATAAATACAACTCAACTCCAAGAGTGCTGGTAACTCCCGTAGGAGCTGGGGCCGGAGGACTCGGCTATTACGTAAATCGCACGACAACCAATTTCAGTATTTGCACATCTACTACGCCACCGGCTGGCGCATCTTTTGGCTTTGATTATTTTGTAATCAATTAAATATCTAAAAACACAATTACTTTATCGGCTTTGGCGTGCATAACGCCGCCAGATATCTCAATTGATTGCTCGCCATCTTTTACGGTTCGAAGCACTAAGTTGCAGGCTTTAAGTAAACAAATAAAATTGTCGTGTTTTGGCAAAATATCAAAAGGCCCGGTGTCGTTTTCGGCACTAATACTAAAAGCCTGACCCTCATAATAAACCTTGTAAGGTGAGTGCACCTTCACTTCAATACTAAGATCTTTGGAGTCTTTGGTTCCAAGCTCTTTTACAGCCTGTTGTTTTTCGATGTCACCAGTAGCTACGTCGATTGGTTGTCTGTCTAAAGCTACCTGTTCTAGAGCAGCATCATCAGGCTTGCTCATACGATGATTTCCTCGATGCTTTTTAGCGTATCCTCACGAGTAAAGTAATCTCCTTTAACTCCAGTGTGCTTAGTCATCACGCTCATATTTTGCGTAAAGTTGGCAATCAGTTTTTTGGCTTTAGCATAATCCGCACGGTCGGCTGGCGATAATTCATTTTCACCAATAATTGCAATGATCCCTTTTAGAGATTCGTATTTTTGCAGTAATCCCTGCACCTGAACGCTAAGTGCATAATGTCTATCACCGACAATTTCTGGAGTCAGCAGAGATGACGAAGTTTGGCTCAAGTCTACGGCCGGCCTAATTCCCTGCTCGGCAACCTTTCTGGATAAAACTATAACTGAATCCATTTCATGTTGAATGAATTGCACCGCCGGATCAGAAATGTCATCGGCAGGTACATAGATGGTCTGTACAGCCGTGATGGAGCCGTTCTCGTTGGAGCTCAACCTATCTTGCAGCACTTTAACGTCCGAGAAGATAGTCGGCTCGTAGCCGCCTTCATTGGGAATCTGATCCAATATAGTAGCTAGCTCGTTGCGTGCTTGGACGTGCCTGAACATGTTATCCGCAAAAAACAGGATGTCTTTGTTTTGCTCATCCCTGAAATATTCGGCAGAGGCAGTAGCGGCCACTCCCACTAGTGCACGCTGGACAGGGTTTTCATTCATCTGCGCAAAAAACATGCAGGTGTTTTTGAGTAGATCATTTTCTTTGAGAGTGTCGTAAAGTTCATGACCTTCACGAATACGCTCACCGATTCCTGCGAAGAAAGACAGGCCAGTGCCTGATTTGGCGATGTTGTTTATCATTTCCATAGTTAAGACAGTTTTACCTACACCTGCGCCGCCGATCACACCTATTTTGCGG
Organism: bacterium; assembly: GCA_037134095.1. Classification (GTDB taxonomy): domain Bacteria; phylum Patescibacteriota; class Saccharimonadia; order Saccharimonadales; family UBA4665; genus RGVC01. Next base: position 1,682 of record JBAXMV010000070.1, read on the forward strand.
CCCTTCACAAAAGGCGTAAAGAAATCCATGACCTTGATACCGGTCTCTAAGATTTCTGGTTTGGCGGCCTTAAAATTGGTAGATTTAGCCGGTAGTTTTAGGATGTCTTTTTTGGCGGCACCTTCTTTGTTGAGTGATTCAAGACCATCTAGCGGATCGCCCAGCGCACTCAAAATTCTGCCAATGGTAGCGTCACCGATTGGTATTTCTATGCCTTTGTGGGTGCGCTCTACTTCCATGCCTTTTGTAATTCTCAGATCACTTCGTACGTTTAGGCAAAATGCTACGCCTCCAGGCTCAAGGTGGTCTACAAGCAACAATGTTTTGTGGCCATTATTGACTTCAATAAGCTCGTTCACACTCGGCGGATCACTATCAAATACAGCCCTAACAACCAAGTCTTTTACGGTAGTTATGTAACCTGGCATGTTAGATAACCTCGACTTTCAGGTAACGGCTTAAATTCATTTTGCACCAGCCTTACTTTTTTTGATGCCGTTTACGACTTCTTTGAGTCTTTCGTCTTTTAGGCTTCGCTTGGATCGGTTAAACTCCAGGTGTATGTCAGTTCTGTTTTCATCGGCTCGCTGGTGAGCTCCGGTCATCGCCTTAAACCTTGATGCGTATTGCGCTAATTTGGAATTTAAGATCAGCTGGTTAACTGCGATTTGGGTCATGGTGTTTTCAAGGTGGGAAGCCACAGAGTAAGCGTCTGGTTCAAAAATATAATTGAGTTCACTAATCACATCATCCGAGCCTTCGCTTGATTCACTTACTTCTTTAACGGCGTTACTCAGCTCAATACTTTTAACATCCTGAGACATCAGTGAAACATATTGTTGATAATAAATAACTGTTGATTTGTAGGCTTGAACTTCTTTGATGATAGGCGCGACATTTATGTCGGTATCTTTGGTTGGTAGCTTGAAATATTTTTTATATTCAACTCCGCGTTGGGCTAACTGGACTGCACCGTGATGACCAATAACCAAGATGTCGTTTTTTTCTTTGTCGAAAGATTTTAGCATTTCAAGCACTAATCTTTGGTCGATGTCACCACTAAATCCACCTTCGGCTGTGATAATGATAAAAAGTGTTTTGTCTATCAACTTAGAGTTTTCAGTTTGACGCCCATAATTGAACATGGTGTCTACTCTGAGCTGAGTATAAATAGCCCATAGCTCATCAAAAAACTTAGTGGACTGTAGCACTTGGTTTTTTATTTGAGCAATTCTCATGCTAGCAATTCCTTCGAAGGCGCTAGTTAGCTCTACTAGGGTGCGCATTGAAACTTCT
>JBAXMV010000071.1:0-2845 GCA_037134095.1 bacterium
AAATATTGACTGGGAGCATAACGACTCATTAGATGACGTAATGGATCATTTGAAAAGTGATGGTTTTACAATATCGGCCCTTGAACAACATCAAAATTCTTTGAGTCTGCCGGAATATACGGTGCCTGATAAAATTGCAATTATCGTGGGCCGCGAAGTAGAAGGAATTGAACCAGAAATACTTGATAGCTGTGATTTAATACTAGAAATTCCAATGCTTGGCAAAAAAGAATCGCTAAATGTTGCCCAAGCTGCAGCGATCGCGCTTTACCACTGTCGCTTTAGCAAATAGTTTATGCTAAAATATAGCTAATAATAATTAAACAAAAATTATGGCTCTAGCCACAAAACCAAAAAACAATTCATTAAAAGCTAAAAAGCGTCATGCCCAGCATCACAAGCATGACAAACATTATCTAAAGCACTACTGGCCCTACTTACCAATGCTGATGATAGTAGCGTTTGGCTTGTTTATAAATACGCTATGGGCAAACTTTGCAACTCTAGGACTCAGTACTAATTACAGTAGTTCGGCTCTTCTAACAGCCACAAACGCTAATCGGGTAGCCAACAATCAGACTGAACTCAGCATAAATGATCAACTCAGCGCTGCGGCTCAGGCTAAAGCTGAAGATATGGTTAGCCGCAATTATTGGGCGCACATCGCTCCAGACGGTAAAACTCCCTGGAATTTCATAGATACGGCAGGTTATAAATATAAATCTGCAGGTGAAAATTTAGCATATGGCTTTAATAGTTCTGAAGAGGCAGTAGCTGGCTGGATGAATAGCCCATCACACAAAGAGAATCTACTGAAGCCTAATTACAGCAATGTTGGATTCGGTATTGCCTACTCCCAAAACTACCAAGGCAAGGGACCAGAAACAATTGTGGTCGCTGAATACGGCGAACCGCTGGCAGCTTCGAGCTTACCAGCTAGCAACACTTTCCCTGACATTCAAAGCTCTAATGTTAGTCCTAGTACAAACAGTTTAACTCTGCAATCTCAGCCTGTTTCGAGAGTAGCTGTGCTTACTAGCGGTAAAGCCGCCTGGAGTACGCTAGCAATATCTGCAATAGTTGGTGCCGCATTCATGTTTATGATTTTGAAATACGGTTTTAGACTTAAGCGTATGCTAGTCGAAGGCGAAGAATATGTAATGCATCATCCACTTTTTGATATCGGAATCGTAGCTATAATTGTCATCGGAATCATAATGACAAGAGCAGCAGGCGTAATAAACTAGTCTATTTGATAACTAGGTTTTCTGGTCCAAATAAAGTTTGAAGTTTAGCCAATCCACCACCACTGCGGTCAATTCCTCCGGGTAATTTTATAGCCTGTTTACTCTCGTCTGCGCCAACCACTAGAACTACTTCTGTTTCACCACTATTGCTATCAATCGTCTGCTTCAGTTTTAATAAAGTATCTTGATCGTTGGAGTCTTCTAAGCGTACGTAAAGTCTTTCTGGTTTTTGGATAGTTTCACTGTCTTCGGGTTTTTGTTGTTTGACAGGCTGCTTTTTGGCTTTTGGTGTTTTCTTTTTTTTGCCTGTGCCTTCGTAGGCTTTAGCCTGTTCTTCGGTAACTTCCCGAGCATCATCAACCATTATCTTGACCTCATCACCGGGGTTACCATCGCGGTCTTTAGAATTGACTTTACCTCTAATAAGTACGATCGTATCTCGGTTCCACAATCCAACTGTTTGCTGATAACTAGACGGGAAAAGAATTAATTCAATTTCACTAAAATGATCTTCGATTTTCACAAAAGCCATGCGTTGTCCGTTTTTGGTGTTAATTTCACGAACTTCAGTTATGGTGCCCCCGACACTGACTTGTTTGCCGTGGTGGTCAGGCATAATATCGTGAAGCGGAACTGTCTGCTCTTCTAGAAATACCTTGAACATATCTAGTGGATGTTGACTCAAATATAGTCCCAATAGTTCGCGTTCCCAGAGTAGTTTTTCTCTGTTACTTGCTACGCTGCCAGGGCTAGCAAGCTCAAGTTTTGGTGCATCGAATGCTTCATCTAGTTGATTACCAAATATATCAACTTGGCCACTACTCGCCTGTTTCTGGACTCTCTGGGCAAATGCTAGCAATAAATCCATATTATGTAGCAACTCAGATCTTTCGCCATATCTATCTAGAGCTCCTGATTTTATAAGACTATCGATACCTTTTTTATTAACTACGCGGTTGTTCACCCTAGTCAAAAAATCTTCAAGGCTTGTAAATTGCTGTTCTTCTCTGGCTCTTAAAATCTCTTCTACAGCGCCCTTGCCTACATTTTTGATAGCATTCATGCCAAAACGAATTTTCTTGGTATCCGGCACTATCGCAAATTCCAGAAATGACTCGTTTACATCTGGTGATAACACTGTTATTCCCATATTTTTGCATTCTGCTATTTCAATTGCCAAGCGATCGGTATCGTCATAATCACTAGTCATCAAGGCGGCCATAAATGCTTCGGGATAATGAGCTTTTAGGTATGCAGTTTGATATGAAATCAATCCATAGCATGCTGAGTGTGATTTGTTGAAACAGTAGTCGGCGAATCCGAGTAGTTGACTCCAGAACTTTTCTATAAATTTTTTATTTATGCCGTTTTCGACAGCCCCATCTATAAATCGGCGCTCCATTTTTTTCATCATGTCACGCTTTTTCTTGCCGATTGCTTTACGCAGAGTGTCAGCCTCCCCCCCAGTAAATCCACAAACATCACGCGAAATTTGCATGAACTGTTCTTGGTAAACAAGAACGCCGTAGGTACTTTCGAGTGCTGGCTTCATTTTAGGGTGGCGATAAATCACTTTTTCGTCACCATTTTTTCTTTTT
>JBAXMV010000072.1:0-2797 GCA_037134095.1 bacterium
GCAGGGAATTGTCATTGTGTGATTCGGCAGCGAAGTGAACTATTGCGTCGCATTCAGCAACCGCTTTATCGATAGCAGTTTCGTCGCAAATGTCTGCTTGGATGAAAGCAACTCTATTTTGGTCTAGGTCGGCAATATTTTGCTTGTCGCCAGCGTAAGTAAGTTTGTCGTATACGGTTATATGCCAATCAGGGCGTTCACGATATATGTGGTGAACAAAGTTGGACCCAATAAAACCTGCACCGCCTGTAACAACTATTTTCATTACTACTATTATAACAAGTTTTTGCCCCAGACTTTTTCTATTTTTGTTATAATTTAAAGAATGAATACTGAATGGGGCGCGCCAATCGTGTCGTTTAAAGAATTTGCCAAACTGCGCCCGAAGCTGGGTAGGGTTGTGGCAACAAGTGGTGGTTTTGACCCCATACACCCCGGGCATATCAGTTGCATAATAGAAAGCAAAAAATACGGTGACACACTGGTTGTTATTGTGAACGGTGATAATTTTTTGACAGAGAAAAAAGGTAAACCATTTCAGGACTTAGAAACTAGAGCCTTGATTGTAAGTGGTATAGCTGGCGTCGATTATGTAATTCCTTATGAAATTAAAAACGATCAGACTGTTGTAAAAGCATTGGCAACGCTCAAGCCAGATGTTTTTACAAAAGGCGGAGACAGAGTAGATGAGACTACCATACCGGAATGGGATGTCTGCCAAAAAAATAATATCGAAATAGTCACTGGCATTGGCGCAGATAAAAAATGGTCGAGCAGTTGGTTCTTGCAAGATTGGGAAGATCATAAAAAGGAGAATGAATGAAAAAACTTATAGCCTTTGACCTTGACGGTACGCTTGCACCTAGCAAATCGATGGTACATAAAGTAATGGCCGATCTACTAAATGAATTATTAACCAAATTTGATGTGTTAATAATTTCTGGTGGAAAGTACGAGCTTTTTCAAAGGCAAGTTCTAACCCAAATTACCAAAGACCCCGAGCTGCTAAAAAAATTGCATTTAATGCCCACCAGCGGAACCCGCTATTATAGCTTTGATTTAGAAAAACAGGACTGGCACCTTAACTATGCTGAAGACTTCAACGATGATCAGAAAAAAGAAATCATTAAAGCCTTAGACGACGGCCTGACAGAGTCCGGATTCCGTTCTGATAAAACCTACGGCGAAACCATCGAGGACAGAAATAGTCAGATTACTCTTTCTATTCTGGGCCAAGAAATTGTGGCAGAACTGGGAGCTGAGGGTGTTCGTATAAAAGAAGCCTGGGATCCAGATGGTTCTAAAAAAATGAAGATCCGAGATATTGTAGCGGATAAAATTCCTGACTTCGAAGTTAGGGCTGCTGGTGCAACATCAATTGATGTTACCTTGCCTGGAGTAGACAAGGCCTACGGCATGAACAAACTAATGGCAGACACCGATTTCGAGAAAGAAGATATTTTATTTTTTGGCGATAAAATTGTGCCAGGTGGCAACGATTATCCTGTTGCCGAAATGGGTATTGATTGTGTGGCTGTGGAGCGTTGGGAAGACACAGCTTATGCGCTCGAAGGAATCGTCAAGGCAATTAAGTAGTTTTTTTGGCGATAAATTCTTTGATGTTTTTGGAGAAAGAAGCGACTGAGAATTTTTGGGCGGATTTTGCTACGGCTTCGTAGTTGAAAGTTTTGCTCATGACTTGTTCTAGCGCTGACTGCAGGCTTTCAGGAGTTTGTTCGTTGAAATATACGCCGTTGGTTGGTGGGCTTAAGTAATCTAGTGAGCCACCGGCTTTGTAGGCGATTACGGGGGTACCAGATGCTAGGGCTTCTACGGCTACGATGCCGAAATCGTCCATGTTGGGCATTATGAAGCCCAGGGCTGATTGGAAGTGTCCGGCCATGTCGCTGTCGTTGACGTTGGACAGGAAAGTTACGCTGCGGCCAGCGAGCTTTTCTAAGCGTTTGTGGTCGGGTCCGTCGCCAATTACTACTAATGGCACCTTAAGTTCGTTGCAAGCAGTTATGGCTAGGTCGAAGCGCTTGTAGGGGGTTTGTCGGCCGGCTACCACGAATCCGTGTCGCAAGTCTTGTTTGGCGGGGAGTTTGAAACGATCTGTTTCGACTGGCGGAAATATAACTGTGGATTCGCGGCCATAAAATTTTTGGATCATTTTTTGGGTGTGGCTGGAGTTAGCGATTATGTAGTTTGGTTTTTGAGCGGCGCGGTGGTCCCAGCTTCTGAGTGGTCCGACCAAAATTCTGAGGCCTATTTTAGCAAGCCAGTTTAAGCCTTTCGGGAAACCAGGGTTTTTGAGATATTCATCGTAGCGCACCCAGTAGTAATGGGTGGGGGAGTGACAGTAGCAAATGTGGGTGGTGTTTGGGCCGGTGTGTACGCCCTTGGCTTCGGCACCACTGCTTGAAATAACTAGGTCGTAGTCGCTTAGGTCTAGGCGACTGAAGCTTATGGCTCTGAGGGCTGGCAAGAATTTCTTGAGGCTTTTGGGGAGTTTTTGCAGCCAGGTAGTGCGAATATCAGCGTCGTTGAACCAGTCAATTTTGCTAGGATCATACTGCGATGTGTAGATTGGGGCTTCGGGGTAGAGCTGATGTAATTCATAGACCACGCGTTCGGCGCCACCGTAGCCAGTTAGCCAATCACAAACTATAGCAACTTTTAATTGTTTGTCAGCCACTTATACAGCACCCTTATGAAACAGAACTATCCAGATGGTTTTAATAAGAATCACGATGTCACGTGGAAACCGCCAGTTCTTAACGTATTAAAGGTAGAG
>JBAXMV010000073.1:0-2785 GCA_037134095.1 bacterium
CACTAAGGCTAAATATTCACCTCATTGGGACCATAATTCCAAACTTGAATTTGCCTGGTGGGCAGTGCCGATTGTGATAATAACTGTCTTAGCTACGATTACTTGGCAATACACTCATGCCCTCGATCCTTACAGACCGCTCGTGTCAAACAAGAAACCATTAACCGTGCAGGTAATAGCATTGCAGTGGCAGTGGCTTTTCATTTATCCAGATCAGAAAATTGCTTCTACAAATCTGATGGAGATTCCAGTTGGTCGGCCTATTAATCTGCAGATAACATCCGACGCGCCAATGAACTCTATTTGGATTCCGCAACTTAGCGGTCAAATATATGCGATGAGTGGCATGACAACCAAGCTTCACATTAACGCTAATCATCCTGGTGTTTACAAAGGATCGTCTGCAAACTTAAGTGGCGAAGGTTTTGCTAACATGAAATTTAATGTTGTCGCAGTTAAGGATTCAGATTTCAATAAATGGGTTAAAACGGCTAGTTCTAGTAAATCTACTCTTGATTTTAATAAGTATACAGCCTTAGCTAAGCCAACTCTTGATACGAAAGTTACAGTGTATTCTAAAGTCGAGCCTGGCTTATACGATCAAGTCATCATGAAATATATGTCACCTGCCAGTTCTGATCAGGGTTATTCAATGGAAGGCATGAATCATGCTCGGTAAATTGACACTTGATGCTTTAAAACATGACGAAATAGTAATGTTTGGCGTGTTCACGATGGTAGGCGCTGGTGTATTGGCAATCATCCTTTTAACTTATTTCAAAAAATGGAAATGGCTATGGAAAGAGTGGATAACTAGTCTGGATCCTAAAAAAATTGGAGTCATGTATATTCTAGTGGCGCTACTCATGCTATTTAAGGGCATATTCGATACTGGTTTACTTAGGGTGCAGCAAGCTACATCAGTAGGTAGTTCTCAGGGTATATTGTCGGCTGATCATTTCCAACAAGTATTTTCGGCACATGGCACCATAATGATATTTTTTGTAGCTATGGGTCTTATGTTTGGACTTATTAACTTAGTTGTACCGTTACAAATCGGTGCCCGTGACGTAGCCTTCCCTTTCTTGAATTCAATTAGTTTTTGGTTATTTTTTGCCGGTATGATGCTCGTTAATATTTCTTTAGCTATTGGTGAATTTTCGGCTGCTGGCTGGCTGGCCTATCCCCCATTATCGGAATTGGCCTACAGTCCGGGCGTAGGAGTTGATTATTGGATATGGAGTCTGCAAATTGCAGGTATTGGCAGTTTACTGTCTGGAGTTAATTTTATAACTACGATACTTAGAATGCGTTGTCCGGGAATGAAATTGATGCGTATGCCACTTTTTTGTTGGAGCGTATTGGGCAGCATGACACTGGTTGTTTTCGCTTTCCCGATACTCACTGTCACGCTGGCTCTTTTGGCGCTAGACAGAACTTTCGGTATGCATTTCTTTACTTCCACTTTCGGCGGCAATCCAATGATGTATGTTAACTTAATTTGGGCTTGGGGCCACCCTGAAGTGTATATATTGATACTGCCGGCATTTGGCGTGTTTAGTGAAATAGTAGCAACCTTTTCAAAGAAACGATTATTTGGCTACAAATACATGGTTTATGCCATAATCGCCATCACCATACTGTCTTATCTAGTTTGGCTGCACCACTTCTTTACTATGGGAGCTGGATCTAACGTAAATAGTTTCTTTGGAATTATGACGATGATAATCGCCATCCCGACTGGTGTTAAAGTATTCAATTGGCTATTTACGATGTATAGGGGCCGTGTTTGGTTTGCAACTCCGATGTTATGGTTCTTGGGATTTGTTTTTACTTTCACAATTGGAGGAGTTACAGGAGTGCTGATGGCAGTTCCGCCTATCGACTTCCAACTTCATAACAGTCTATTCTTGGTGGCACATTTCCATAATATGGTTATTGGAGGTGTGGTCTTTGGTTATCTTGCAGCTCTGACATATTGGTTCCCCAAATTTTTCGGTTTCAGACTTAACGAAACCTTAGGTAAATATTCGTTTTGGTTTTGGATATTCGGTTTTGCATTTGCCTTCCTGCCCCTATACGCGCTAGGCATAATGGGTGCTACTAGGCGGCTAAACCATTACGATGCTTCTCAGGGTTGGCAACAATTATTTATAGTTGCTGCTTTTGGCGTTCTACTCATTATGATCGGCATCGGTTTTATGGTTTTGCAATACATCGTTAGTATCATTCAGAGGAAAAAGAATATAGACAACACTGGTGACCCTTGGGATGCCCGTAATCTCGAGTGGTCCACTGCATCGCCTGTGCCATTTTATAATTTCGCCAAAACACCAATTGTGCGTGGCAGGAATGCCTGGTGGGAGATGAAACAATCAAAAATACGTTTTGATGCTCCAATAGAATATGACAAGATCGTACTACCCAAAAATACACCATTTGGGTTTTATATAGGTATGCTGGCCCTGTTTTTCGGGTTTGCAGTTATATGGCACATACTATGGCTCGTGATTGTTTGTTTCTTGGCAATTATCTCGCTGATCGTTATACGGTCTAATAACGATGACACGGAATATGTTGTACCTGGAAAAGTTATTGAAAAGATAGAAAAAGCTAATCGATTTAAGGCCCAAGCATCATGAACAATGAAGCTGTCGCGCTAAATAGTGCAGAAATTCTTGAGCAAGAGAACACCAATAAGACGATGTTTGGATTCTGGCTATATCTGATGACCGACTGTGTATTATTCGCAGTTTTGTTTGCAACTTACGCTGTACTCCACAAA
>JBAXMV010000074.1:0-2768 GCA_037134095.1 bacterium
CCTCAAGGCCATCCATTTTTTCGGCAACACCGATAAATTTGAGTGGTACGCCAGTGACTTGGCGCACAGAAAGCGCTGCGCCGCCTCGAGAGTCACCATCAAGTTTGGTCAGAATTACGCCAGTCAGTGGAAGTGCATCGTGGAATGCCTTGGCTGTATTGACGGCATCCTGTCCCAACATGGCATCAACCACAAACAAGGTTTCAATGGGATTGAGATTGGCGTGCAAGGTTTTGATTTCTTGCATCAGCGCTTCATCAATACCCAGACGACCCGCCGTATCAACCAAGAGAACATCAAAGTAGTGACGTCGTGCCCAATCTAAGGCTGCCGCAGCAATTTCACTAGGCTTTTGATTGATGTTGCTTGGGAAAAATTCAGCGCCAACTTGTTTTGTGACCGTTTCTAGCTGCTCGATAGCGGCAGGACGATATACGTCACAAGAAACTGTTAAAACTTTTTTCTTTTTCTTTTCTTGTAGATACTTAGCTAGCTTACCCACGGAAGTGGTTTTACCAGCACCTTGCAGGCCTGCCATCAAGATCACGGCTGGTGGCTGCGTTGCTAAATTAAGTTCGCCACTTTGGGTAGCGTCCCCGCGCATGACTTGAGCTAGCTCCCGTTGGACGACCCCGACAAGCGCTTGGCCTGGGCTGAGACTACCAACCACCTCTTCACCAAGGGCTTTAAATTTGATTTGTTCTAGTAAAGATTTAACAACTGGGAGTGCAACGTCCGCCTCCAACAAGGCTAAGCGGATCTCCCGCAGCATTTCTGCGGTATTACTTTCAGTGAGGCGAGCTTGCCCCCGCATTGTTTTAACAACACGCGATAGGCGGTCGGTGAGATTCTCTAGCATTTATCGATTAGACTTTCCAGATGGATATTTTAGGTTACTCAGGCTCAGGATGGCTCCCATCCGCACTTTATTTGCTTCTTTTGGTCTTTTTAAGTTCTAGACCTAAAGGGGAAAGTGAATCTTCTACTTTTTCAGGCCTGATTCAGGGTGCAATCTTGTTGATTCTATTGGTACATGGGATTCAGTTATACGACTCAGTCTTTACGCCAGAAGGCTTTGTATTCGGTTTTGCCCAAGACCTTTCATTAATCGCATGGGTTGGACTCGCTTTTTATTGGTTTCAGTCTTGGTTTTTGCCTATCTCCAGTTTACGCTGGCTTGTTTTGTTTTTTGCCTTGATCTGCTCAGCTTTGCCTGCTCTTTTCTCTGGCACCTTAATTTCCCCCACAGCTGTTTCGGATCCTTGGTTTAAAGGGCATTTCATTGTTGCGACAATTTCTGTTGGCTTGTTAAGCCTAGCGGCGATGCACGCCATGTTGATGAGCGTACAAGATCGTGCTTTGCATCGCCAATTGGCCATCATCCCCAATAGCCGAGTAGCCCATTGGCTTGAGGACTTGCCACCATTGATGACGATGGAAAGCCTGTTGTTTAATTTGCTCTATGTGGGTTTTGCCTTGCTGAGCTTGACCGTCTTTTCTGGCTTACTCTTTTCTCAGGCTTTATTTGGTAAGCCCCTTGTTTTTGATCATAAGACCATTTTTGCGCTGATTTCTTGGTTCCTATTTGCCGGTCTTCTGGTTGCCCGTTGGCGCGTTGGCTTAAGGGGGCGCGCTGCGGTGCGGTGGGTCTTGAGTGCTTATACTGCCTTGCTCCTAGCCTATGTGGGGAGTCGATTTGTTTTGGAAGTGATTCTTCAGAGAGTATGACGTTTTGATTAAATGGCTTCTTTTATTTGCTGGCGCAACCCTTTTTTATCTTTGGTTAAAAGGAAAAAAGCAGGCAAAACTCAATACAGACCAAGCCGCCAAAGCAAAAGCGAAGCTAGCCAAAATTCCTGAGCCTGAAACGATTGTTCAGTGTCATTGTTGTTCGGTGCATCTTCCAAAATCGGAGGCGATGGCCCAAGAGGATCGCTTCTATTGCTCAAAAGTGCATCTCGATAGCTTGGATAATCGGGGTTGGATTGGCTCCGCCGCATGGCGAATCTCACCCAATCAAGATAGTCGACCCGAAGGCCTTGATCCGGATTTAGTGGTGATTCATCACATCAGTCTGCCACCTGACGGCTTTGTGGAGCGCAATTGCACTCAATTCATTGTGGACTTCTTCCAAAACAAGCTTGATCCCTCTTTACATCCTTATTTTGAAGAGATTGCTGACCATAAAGTTTCAAGTCATTTCTTGATTTCTCGTCGTGGCGAGCTAATTCAGTTTGTTTCCACCCGAAACAAGGCTTGGCATGCCGGCCTGTCATCCTTTTTCGGTCGGGAAAAGTGCAATGATTTCTCGATTGGCGTTGAGTTGGAGGGGGATGCCGAGCACCCCTTTGAAGAAATTCAGTACGCAGTTCTTGCTAAATTAAGCCTGCAATTGGGAGTTGTTTATCCAAATTTACAATTTGCTGGACATAGCGATATTGCTCCTGGACGCAAAGCGGACCCAGGCATCCAATTTAGCTGGCAAAAATTCCAGGCTAAAACTGGTGTTTCTGTCAAAAATTTACCTTTTGGCCTAGATCCTCGCTAGGACTAAAATTAGTATGTGAGCACACGCTCACTTTCTTGCCCTTTAGCTAAAAAGGGCTTCAAAATACGCACCAAAATGAGTCCTAATTTATTAAAAATATAAGGAAAAATACCTATAAATATTCGCTAGAAATGTCTTACCAAATTCCGAATATTTCCCTATACTTAGTAGCAAATGCACCTCGAGACACTAGATGTAGTGTTTGAATACAGCAATACCC
>JBAXMV010000075.1:0-2735 GCA_037134095.1 bacterium
GAGTAGCGGCGTCTAGCTTAACAGCGACAGCCTGCTGCAATAGTTGTTGGCGAAGTTCTTGTTTGAAATCGGCTTCGTTCCAACCCCAAAACTCTTTGAGCACTTCTTTGAACACGCGGTCACTGTTGCCTAGGCGGTTTTCGTTCCTGAGCAGCTGAAGTTGGTTGTTCACTTGCGCTGAGCTCACGCTAACTCCGTTTTGTGAAGCTAGCTGCTTGACGTAGGCGTCTTGAATTACCTGATTCAAAGCTTGAGTCTTTAATAATACGAGCTGGTCTTTGCCTGATTTAGTAGAGAAATCAGTTTTTTGCTGAGTTGCGTAGTAATGCATGTTGCGTCGAAGCTCAAACAGATAAGATTCATAGCTCACCCATGATGGTCCAGCCTTGGCTACTGGAAACGGCACAACCTTGGTGACTGTATACATAAATCCAGAGGTTGTCTGAAGTTTATAAAGTGCCAGCAAGCTGTATGCAAAGAACGCTACAACAACTGCGATCAGTAGGGTTACAGATATGCGAACAATGTGGTGCTTGGAATGCTCCAAAGGATATATGAACTTGCGCGCACCGCTCAGCACTTCTTCCCTGTGTTCGGTAACAGTGTCGTTAGTGATTCGTGGCACGTTTGAAATGGCGTCTTCTAGACGCTCTTCGGCAGGCTTTCTCCTGGTCAGCTTGGATTTAGCTGATGCGGATAGCTTTTTTAGGTTAGGCTTCTTGGGCTTCTTCATTTAATTGTATTTGTGGACTTACTGATCCATTTGGGAAACTTGTCCCTATGACTCCTTGGTCACGTAATATTGATAGTATTTTTTTCTGAGTCTTTGCAGGTTTGTGGACATCTTTGATGTCTAGGTCTCCGACGTAAGTCTGCATCTTTATTGTACCAAATCCGAGCAAAGTTTCCTGAAATCCAGATATTTCATAATTTACTGACTGTATTTGATTGAGCTGAAGATCGGCTACTGATCTGTGAAACAGACCTTTTTGCTTAATTTGCAAAAAGCGCTTATCTGTCACTATAAACACGCTAAACTTCCAGCCTATCCAATCTGGCAAAAATATCAGACCGCCGAGCAAGAATCCTAGAGCCAATCCGCCAAAAAATGCGTTGAACCCCAGTTCTGGCTTAACTGCCGCAGGGATAATTCCTATCAGAGGGCCAAACATACCAAACACCAAACCTTTACGCATCACAATTGGATGATGTCGAAACACATATAGTACTTCTTCGTCATCGAACTGATCAGGAAAATATTTTACGTGGGCTGATGTAGGTTTTTTCTTTTTAGCCATAAGTACTATTCTAACATTTATCTAATTTGGTGTCCCCGCCGCGACTCGAACGCAGATCAACTCCTTAGGAGAGAGCTATTCTATCCATTGAACTACGGGGACATACCAGCTATTTTAGCAGTAATACGCCAATTATTGGCGTTCGTGGTCTTCGTATAAGTTTAGGTATTCACTTTTTTCGTAATCGAACAATTCTTTTTCATCGAAGAAAAAAACTACTTCGGACTGTCCGCTAGCCAAAGAATCCGACGCATGAATCAGGTTCCTGCCTGCTCCAATTGCCAAATCACCCCTGATAGAACCAGCTGCAGCCTGGCGCGGATTGGTAGCGCCCACTAATGCCCTGACTGATTCTACACACTCAAAGCCCTCCCAGGCCATCAGCACTACCGGTGAACTCTGCATAAATTGTTCAAGTCCTTTATAGAATGACTTCTCGATGTGTTCAGCATAGTGCGTGCGCAACATTGCTTCGTCTAGGCGACTCATCTTTAGGCCTATTAGCTTAAGCCCCTTACTCTCTAGGCGAGAGATGATTTCACCGACTAGTCCGCGCTGTACGGCATCTGGCTTGGCAATTATTAGAGTTCGTTCCATGAATTTTTCCTATTTAATTAATGCCATTATAACAGATATAAACCTGCCCTCATAGTATAGTAAAGCTGTCGCAAAATGTTACAATTCCCTTATGCTATTTATTAAAGCAAAAACAGATTTCTTGGAATATCTAGAAATTGAGCAAAACCGTTCGCAAAAGACGATTGCCAACTATGATCATTACCTTACCCGCCTGATAGATTTTGCTGGCGACATAAAGGTCAGCGATATCGATGCCGAAATGATTCGCAAATGGCGCCTGTGGCTGAACCGATTGGGCACAAACACCTCTGATGAGCTCGGCAAATCTACCCAGAACTATCATCTTATTGCCTTGCGCAGTTTCCTCAAATTTTGCGCCAAACGCAATATCCCCTGCATGTCAGCCGACAAAGTAGAGCTTGCCCGTACACGCCGCAAGCAAGTAACTTTTTTGAATGAAGAAGAGTTGGCGAGAATTTTTGCTCAGCCCGACGCCAACAGCATAAATGGTGTGCGCGACCGCGCCATACTAGAACTACTTTTTAGCTCGGGGCTTCGCGTGAGCGAGCTAGTCGGCTTAGAAAGAGACCATATCAACCTCAAAAGACGCGAATTTATGGTTCGCGGCAAAGGCCAAAAAGACAGACCAATATTTATAAGCCCCGAAGCCGCCAAATGGGTGGAACATTACCTGCAAAAACGCGAAGATAATTCCAAACCGTTATTTGTGCGCTACAGTGGCACCAAAAAAGTAGATAACAGTGGTAATCACAGCCGTTTAACAGCCCGAAGCGTGCAGCGAGTTGTAGCCAAGTGTGCCCTGCTAGCCGGCATCACCAAAAAAGTTACTCCCCACAC
>JBAXMV010000076.1:0-2724 GCA_037134095.1 bacterium
GCAACGACATCGCCGACTGAAAATTCAATATTCAGCCCTTTTAATATAGGCTCTTCACGTCCTTCAGCAAATGCAAATACATCTTTAAAAATAATTTTTCCCTTGGGCGGCATAGGTAAAGATTTAAATTCCCAGGCTGGATTTTTCTGCAACAGTTTTTCAAGCCTCTCATATGAGACCTTCGCCATTAAAAATTGCTCCCAGCCAGAAACAATCATATCGATTGGTTGAACTCCTCGAGCAACCAGTAAGCTGGCGGCAATCATAGCGCTTGGTCTTAATTCATCTATGGTTACTAACCATGCACCAACAGCGAGTACTAAAGAGGCCTGTGAAAGCCGCACAAATTTACTGGCCGCTACGAGGTTATTCGATAAAACAGAGGATTCATCTTGAGCATTAACTGAGGTTGCATGTCTTCTCATCCAATATTTGTATAGCTTTGAAGCCATACCCATAGACTCAACTAATTCAGGATTTTTTAGTTTGGCAACAATGAGAATATTTTCATTCAATCTTTCAGTCATAGCTTCTTCAACTTTATTTTTCATCAGCTTTTGACTAACTACTGTCATCAGGAAAAATAAACTAGCAGAAATCAGCGCAGTCCAGCCTAAGGCTGGATGCAAGCGAAAGCAAACATAAATATAAACCGGGCTCCAAGGCACATCAAAGAAAGCAAATATTCCAGCGCCCGTCATAAATGTTCTAATGCCGTTCATATCATTAATTGCCTCCATGGCATTTAATGGTGATGCTCCTAACTTTTCACGATAGGTAGCCTGGAATACTCGCCGACTCATGATTTTGTCAAATTTAACCCCGACTCGAATCAGTAATCGCGTTCTTAACCACTCTGAAACAGCCATTACCGCAAATAAAAAAATTAAGACTATCGACAACGCCACCAAGGTGAGTTCATTTTGACTCAGCATTACCCGATCGTAAACTTGCAACATGTATATAGTCGGCGCAAGCATGAGTACATTAATAACCAAACTCAAAAGTCCAACAGCAATTAGCTCATGCTTAAATAGCAACATCACATTTGCCAATTCGCCATCGAAAAACTTGTTTTTTATTAGATTCTTTAGCATATTCAACTCGCCAATGCTGGAGTAACGGGAGCAGCTTGAGCTGCGGCTTCAGCGTTAGCTTTATTAATGGCAGCTAGCACATCATTAGCGGGGCCAAACATGCGAATCTGGCCTGCCACCATTACCATTAAGATGTCTGCTTTTTGAATCATTGCGGGACGATGCGTCACAATCACTTGCGTCGCCCCTCTCGATTTCATGTACTCAATGGCTGTAATTAATGCTGCTTCACCAACATCATCTAAATTTGAATTCGGTTCATCCATCACAATAAACTGCGGATAACCATATAAAGCTCGAGCTAAACCCACCCTTTGTCGCTGACCGCCAGAGAGAGTAACGCCGTCGTCGCCAATATTCGAGTGATAACCATTGGGCAATTTCATAATCAGATCATGAATACCAATCAGCTTACATATGTCTTCAATTTGATCCATGTTGACTTCGCCAAAACGGGCAATATTTTCAGCAACCGTTCCATCAAATAAATCTACTTCTTGCGGCAAATATCCAATATGCTCTCCGAGCTCATCTTTGTTCCACTGGTAAACATCGACACCATCTAACCTAACGCGACCACCAGAAGAAGGCCAAACCCCCATCAAGGCCCTCGTCAAAGTAGACTTACCTGAACCAGATGCTCCAATCACCACAAGCACCTTGCCTGCTGGTACAGAAAAATTGATACCTCTAATTATCGGCACGGGATGGCCGGGGGCTGAAATAATTAAATTTTCAACGGTTAAATTACCTTGTGGTCGCGGAAGTGGCATACTTTTTTCCGTCGCCGGAATGGTCACCATTAAATTTTCTAAGCGCTCAAAAGCCAGCTTAGCCTCTGTTACCATACGCCAACTACCCAATAACTGAGCTATGGGTGCCAAAGCTTTACCACCAATGATAGAGGCAACAATCATCATTGCGCCCGAACCCGGCATCAAACCATAGAGGGTTAACATCGCACCAATTCCAAGCAATAAAGAGCTTTGCGTCATGGATACAAATTTAGACGCACTCATAACAGAGCCACCTACATCAGATGCTTTACCCTGCTCAGCCATCATCTTTTTTTGCATATCAATCCATAAATCCTCAAGATTTCTGGACATTCCCAAGGCATGCATGATTTGAGCATTACGCATTGTTTCGTGTGCGTAATACATCGCAACGAAAGCAGAACTCTGAGCTTTACGCAGCTGAGGATCAACTTTTGTAGCATTAATTCCAGTAATAATATTACAGCCACAGTACCTATAAATGCTAATTCGGGTACCATTGCTGTTACCACCCTTTCCGGAACCAGTATCAGCACTAGTGTTTTTTACATTAATAATTTCACCTAGATTGTATGAATAACCCACGATACCTCCGGCAAAAGCATTTCCCCCAGCACCTCCGGCGCCAGCTCCAACACCAACGACTCCAACGACTCCAGCACCGCTCGATCCACCATTACCTCCATTGCCCCCGACACCACTATTACCTCCTGTTGCACTAGCATTACCATTTGCATAAGAAAGAGAACTTATAAGACCTGAGTTATAGCCAACCAAACCACCAGATGAGGCTATACCGCCGATACCACCCACGCCACCAGCTATACCAGATGCACCAGCTACAGCACTAG
>JBAXMV010000077.1:0-2701 GCA_037134095.1 bacterium
CTTTAAGTCCGTCTTCAATTATTGAGCGGGGATATGCCATAGTCAGAAGTAGCGGAAGCGTAGTTTCATCGATAGCCGGCCTAAAGACCAGTGATATAATAGATATCAATCTATCAGATGGAAACGCTGAAGCAATTATTAAATCAGTTAGGAAAAAATAATGAGCACTAAATCAACAAAATTTGACTACCAAGCCAAAAATGACCAGCTCGAAAAAATAATCACCGAAATGCAAGATCCATCGGCCAATATCGATAAATCAATCAAAAATTACGAATCAGGTCTCCAATTAATCAAAGAGCTCGAAGCTTACCTCGTTAGTGCCGAAAACAATATTCTGGAGCTAAAAGCTAAATTTAACAAAGATAAATGATCTGGTTTGGACTGCTTGTTATTGCGCTAATAAGTTTTAGCGGAGTTCTACTAGTCGGCGCACCATATTTACCTACTTTGTCTGACCAACAAACAACAGCCTTCAAGCTATTGAATCTAAAAAGGGGAGACACATTAATCGAATTAGGCTGTGGTGACGGCAAAGTTGTGGTTGCAGCTGCCAGGCAGGGAATTAATGTGGTGGGCTATGAGCTCAACCCTTTGTTGTTTATGGTGAGTTATTTACGGACCTGGCGCTATCGCGCTCAGGTACGCATTGTATGGGGAAATTTCTGGACTGCTGAACTGCCAAAAGCTCAGGCTGTCTATGTTTTTTTACTACCGAAATACATGGAAAAGCTCAACAACTATTGCGAATCTTACCAGCCCAAACCGCTCAAACTTGTGAGTATAGCGTTTGAAATCAAAAGCAAAAAACCGGCCAAAACTAGCAATGGAGTCTTTTTTTATAAATATGGTGACAAGTCATAATTTGCTTAGCATAGCTAATCTGATGTAACATATTAACTATGTTAAAGCATAACCAGAATGGTGCAGTGAACAGTCTAGTGCTGTCTTTGGTGCTATGTGTACTATTTTTATTCGGCGCCCTAGGTTTCGGTGGCTGGGCGTATATGAGCCGCCAAGATTACAAAGATAATACTGACCAAAAAGTTTCAGCAGCCGTAGAAATTGCCAAACAAAAAGAAGCCACCGCCAAAGATGCTGAATTTGTACAAGCCGAGAAGAAACCGCTTAGAACCTATAACGGCCCGTCGGAATATGGAAGCATTGTAATGAGCTTCCCTAAAACTTGGAGCGGCTACGTAAGTGTCAACGCTGCAAACACCAACACCAATCAAGTAGACGGCTATTTTTATCCCAATGTCGTGCCTTCCATTTCTAGTCCAGCGTCGATTTTTTCTACTCGGATCCAGGTAGTAGGCCAGCCATATGACCAAGTTTTGGCAACCATTACTAATCAGTTGAAGTCTAGCGGCAACTCAGTTCCACCTACGTATACTCCATATGCCTTACCGAAAGTTCCAAAAGCTATTGGTGTCAAACTGGTAGGCACCTTACCAGATCAAAAACAGGGTGAAATGGTGATTTTGCCACTTAGGTCTCAGACTATTAAAATCTGGACAGAATCAGATCAATTCAAAGCCGATTTCGAAAACAACATACTGCCAAACTTTAGCTTCGTACCATAAATTACGATACTGCTGGTGATTGTAGTGGGGGCTTAAATTAGGCTATACTAATCTCAAGAAGAGATAATGAGGTTAGGACTAATTTGAGCCACAATAAACGGGACCAAAAGGCAATCTTATCTGCTCAATTACTTTTGAATTTAGCAGAAGAACTCAAAGTGCCATTTTTACAGATTGCACGCAAGGCAGAGCTGCATAAAACCAGTATCAAAGACCTCAATACCATACAGGTGACAGCCGAAAACGCCCTTAGATTGATAGATGGCTACGCGCTGGGCCTAAGAATGAATTTAGATGATAGCATCACAGATTTTGAGCCGGTTTCAGTTTCGTCTGTACTGTACGATGCTGGCCAACAACTCAGCTCCCTGGCCAACGAATATGGTGTTTCACTGGAACTTAGCATTGCTGGCCGATATGGTCCGGTGATGGCTAATCGAGAGGGTTTGCAGGCCGCTCTAGTAGCCTTAGGGGCTAGTATGATCGAAGCTATGCCAGCGCAGGGTGGCAGGCAACTACGTTTGCAACTGGCTACTCATCGCAGCCGTTACGGCATTGTGGCCGGACTGTACGGCGACAACAAAAAACTCTCCAAAGATGCTCTACAAAAAGGCCGAAAGCTCAAAATGACCAGCCGCCAACCACTGCTTAACGTAACTCACACTAGTGCTGCTGGCATATTCGTGGCCGATGCTTTACTGAGTGCTATGAATCTTGACTTAACTTCTTCCAGACACCAGGGAATGTATGGCCTCGGTACGGTATTGCAAACAAATCATCAGATGCAATTGGTATAACTATGGCAACAATTTTGTTAATTGAACCAGACCGCGTGTTAGCCGAAACATATCATCAAGCACTGCAGCAAGTTGGCCACAAAGTAGTGCCTTGTGCTAGTGCGCAGGCGGCTATTATCGCTGCCGACCAGATCCAGCCAGACATTGTGGTGCTGGAGCTGCAGCTCGTGGAACATTCCGGCATAGAATTTTTATATGAATTTAGATCTTACCAGGACTGGCAATCCATACCTGTAATTATCAATAGTTTTGTACCAGTCGCTGAGTTTAAATCGAACAATAAAGTTTTGAGTTCAGAACTAGGTGTCGTGGACTACT
>JBAXMV010000078.1:0-2673 GCA_037134095.1 bacterium
AGAAGTTATTTCTAGTTCTCCACGGGGGCTTGGTTTTACGTTTTTTGCGATTTCTACTACTTCGTTGTCGCAGAAGTATAGCCCGGCATTGGCGTAGTTTGATTTAGGATTTTCTGGTTTTTCTTCAATCGACAATACGTTCATGTCCTTGTCGAATTCGTACACTCCGTAGCGTTCAGGGTCATGCACTTGGGCCGCAAAACCGACTGCGCCATCTATGTCGGTGTATGACTGTAGCTTTTCTTCTAGTCCTGAACCATAGAAAATATTATCGCCTAGAATCATTGCAACCTTGTCGCTGCCTATGAAGTCAGCACCAACTATAAAGGCATCTGCTAGGCCACGAGGCTCGTCTTGAACCTTGTAGGTGAAACTGCATCCAATACGGCTGCCATCGCCCAGTAGCTGCTCAAAGCGTGGTAAATCATGGGGAGTTGAGATGATTAGTATCTCTTTGATCCCTGCACTTATTAACGTGCTAAGTGGGTAGTAAATCATTGGTTTGTCATAAATTGGAATAAGCTGTTTGCTTATAGCCATAGTTATTGGGTACAGCCTTGTTCCTGATCCACCCGCTAATATTATTCCCTTCATTTGTTTAACTCCTTATCTATGTAATTATCTAAATCATCTTGCCAATTCGTGAGCTTAAAGCCCGTAGCTTCAATCTTACTTAAATCAAACTCACTATTTAATGGTCTTGGGGAGATATCTTGTTTGCCCTGGTAGTATTGCTTGGTGGTAGTGTCTGATACTTGCAAATCTAGATTGGCTTTTTTGAATATTACGCGTGTAATTTCTGCCCAGCTGGCTGGTTCTCCTGAGTTGCTGATGTTGTATGTGCCGAACTCTGCATTTGTAGTTAGTAGGTGATCAATTGCTTTTACTAGCTCGGCAGTAAAAGTTAATCTACCAATTTGATCGGCAACCACAGTGGGCTCAACACCTTTTTTGCCTAAAGCTAGCATTGTTCGCACAAAATTATTGCCTTCACCAATCACCCATGAAGTTCTGAGAATGTAGTGTTTTTCTAGCAAGCCTACTGCAATGTCGCCGGCGGCCTTGCTTTGGCCATACACACCCAAAGGGCTGAAAGTCTCTGTTTCGGTATGGGGAGTTTTGGTGCCGTCGAACACATAGTCGGTAGAGATATGCACAAGAGTTAGGCTATGTTTTTGGGCTACGCTCACTAGGTTGGCTACAGCCGAAGCATTAACGTTCCAGGCGGCTACACGACCTTCTGCAGTTTCTGCACCGTCTACATTTGTGTAGGCCGCAGCGTTTAATATTATTTTTATGCCTGACCAATCGAATTTATTTACCGATTCTGTATTCGTGATATCGAGTTCATTGATGTCTGCACTTTTTGCATTTGGATATTGAGCTTTTAGGGCTAGGCCTAATTGTCCATTTGCGCCTACTATAAAAATTTCTGAGTCATTCATATTGCTAAGCCTCCATCGGGATTACGTCTTTTAGCAAGGGATGCAGAGCGTCTTTGTCGGATACAATTGCTTGGTCTTTGGAGATTGGCCAGTCAATACTAAGTGCTGGGTCGAAGAGATTGACGAAAGTATCTTTTGCTTCGGGTGACCAATGCGAATTTACTAAATAGTTGTAGGTTATGTTTTCTTCTAAAGTTTGGTAGCCGTTGGCTACACCGCGTGGCACAAAAACCGCTTTTGCTGGAGTGATCTCGATAGTTAGGGTTTTGCCGTAACTATCGCCTTTGCGTAAATCTACCCAAACACCAAAAACTTTTCCGTTAGATACAGAAATGAACTTTTCCCAAGGCTCGGCGTGCAGGCCGCGTGTTACACCTTTGTCTTTGTTGAAAGAAAAGTTGTTTTGCACTACATCAAATGCGGGTAGTCCTAGAGCTTCCATTTTAGCTTTTTGATAATTTTCTTTGAACCAGCCGCGTTCATCTTCGTGCAGTTCCAGGTCTATTTCGTACAAACCTGGAATTATAGTTTCTCGTACACTGAGGCCACTAGACATCAACGACCTAGTTCCTTGTATTTATCTTCGGTAGCCTGTTTTTGCGGTTTCCACCAGGATTCGTGTTGTTTGTACCAGTCTATGGTAGCTTCAAGGCCAGATCTAAAGTCTGTGTAGGCTGGTTTCCAGCCGAGTTCGTTTACTAATTTGCTGGCATCAATTGCATATCGCATATCGTGACCTGGTCGATCGTTGACGTGTTCGTAGTCTTTGGCATCTTTGCCCATGATTTCTAGAATCATCTCGACGACTTCTTTATTATTTTTTTCGCCGTCAGCACCAATCAGATAGGTATCACCAATTTTACCTTTTTCTAGAATCGCTAGTACGCCAGAAGAATGGTCTTCTGCGTGTATCCAGTCACGAACGTTTTCGCCGGCGCCATATAGTTTGGGTTTACGGCCTTCCAGAATTTCGGTAATTTGTCTTGGGATAAATTTTTCTACGTGCTGGTAAGGGCCATAGTTGTTGGAGCAGTTGCTGATAGTGGCTTGTACTCCAAAGCTGCGTACCCAGGCGCGAACCAGAAGATCTGATCCAGCCTTGGTGCTGGAGTAGGGGCTTGATGGGTTGTATGGAGTCTCTGGTGTGAATTTGGCGGGATCGTCTGGCTCTAGATCACCGTAAACTTCGTCGGTTGAGATGTGGTGCAAGCGTTTATTGTGTTTGCGG
>JBAXMV010000079.1:0-2666 GCA_037134095.1 bacterium
TCACCCTTTTTGGCCTGATTTTGAGCCTCTCCCTGATTTTTGACGACACTATCATAATGACCGAAGCCATAGACGCCAGTCGACGTAAAGAAAAAGACCCTAAAGAAGTAATAAAGATAGCAACCGGCAAAATCTCTAGAGCCATGATTGCTGCCACCCTTACGGCTGCCCTATGTTTTGCCCCTATCGCCTTCGTTGGCGGTGTACTTGGCAGTTTTGTGCGAGCCATACCGATAACCATTATTTCAGCCCTATTGATAAGCCTATTAACAGCCCTGATATTCATACCTTTCCTAGCTCGCTATCTGTTATTGACTAAAAAGCAGCTTGGCAAATCATCTAAAAAAGAGAGGTCAGCTGGCATAGAAGCCAGAATTGCACGCTTCATTTCGGCACCAATGTACTGGGCCAAAGGGTCTACCAAGAAGTTAATGTTTGTAGGCATCACGGCAGTAATCATCGGTTTCAGCTTCATCGGAGCAAGCGGTGCATTATTCGGTAAAGTTAAGTTCAATATTTTCCCAAGTGCCAAAGATAGCAATCAAATTAGTGCTCAAATCACCTTCCCGGCTGGAATAAGCATCCAGCAAGCTGAGGCTATAACAGATAAGGTTGACGCTATAATTGCTAAAAATACCAATGAAAACCTAGTAAAAGCTAGCTACTACGGACAAGCCGACATCCAGCAAGCCAGGATGGCGATAGAACTCATAGACTACAACAGTCGCTCAATTACTGCTCCAACAATCATCGATAATCTGCAAAAACAACTCGATAATTTCAAGCTCGCCAAAGTGAAGATCGGGCAAACAGATGCCGGACCACCAGCTTCAGCCTTCGCTGCTCAGATCAATTCAGACATTAACCGCCAAGGTTCCAACAAACTAGCGAAAGATATAGAAGACTACCTCAAAACTCAGCCAGTTAAAAGACCTAATGGTCAAACTGTACAAATAACAGATGCCGCAGTATCCAACGCCAGCATCTACAACCGAAACTCGAAGTCTCAATACATAGAAGTAACTGCCCAGTACAAGGACACAGATACAACTACCCTGTTGACGCTTACCGAAAAAGCCGTTAAAGACAAGTTTACGCCAACCGTTGTTGCTTCTTATGGTATACCCAAAGACAGCCTCAAATTCGACTTCGGTCAGGAGACAGAAAACCAAAACAACTTCAAAACTCTAGCAATTGCTTTCCCGCTACTATTGATAGCCATCTATGTGCTGCTTGTAATAGAGTTTAGGAGCTTGTTCCAGCCATTCTTAATCTTCATGGCAATTCCATTCAGCTTGCTGGGTGTAGTTCTAGGGCTATATCTCACCAACAATCCATTCAGCTTCTTTGCTTCACTTGGATTCTTCGCCCTAATCGGTCTGAGCATCAAGAATACTATCTTGCTGACAGATTATGCCAATCAGTCTAGAAGAGCTGGCATGGGACCTGTAGATGCCGCCCACGAGGCTTTGGCCGAGCGGTTCAGACCGCTAATTGCTACGAGCTTAACAGCAGTTGTTTCATTAATCCCACTAGCTATACTTAGTCCCTTCTGGGAAGGATTGGCGGTGGTTCTAATAGGCGGCCTAATAGCCAACACCTTCTTGGTAGTTACTGTCTTCCCTTACTTCTACCTAGGCAGTGAGTACTTGCGCATTCGTTTCTCCAGAAAGCGAGCTATAATTTGGCTAATTGGAATCGGTGCAACCATATTCCTATCTGTTAAATTTGCTGGGCCCAAAGGTATCCTGCCTGGCATATTACTAGCAATCTTGATAATATTAATCGTCGAAAAATTCATCCGTAACCGCAAAAAATAGGGATCACAGGACTTGAACCTGCGACAAGTTAGTTATTTGATTTATGGTTATATATTTACCAGAGAACTGTAATCTTTAGTAGTAACCAGAATGCAAAAATCTCAACTGCTACTGATATGGCAAAAGACAGCCTGGAAAGTATTAGCTTGAAGCCTTTTGGTTTGTTGGATTTGATGTAATATGGCACTCCGAAACAGTTTACTGAAGCCAATATAAACAATGGACCAAATGCCGTGACAGCTTCAAAGGCTGCACCCGCTGCACTATATTTCTCATTACTTATTACGTATGTTAGAAGAAATAATATATACGAGAATAAAATAAACTGTAAAACACCTATTATAATCAACAAATATGGCCAAACAGATGCCCTTTTCTTGGTTTGCTCGACTGGATTATATTTAAACATTACTGTTTTAGTATAACCACACTAAATATAAAAACAAAAATGGCCAAGGATGACAGGACTTGAGCCTTTCGGATGAGATGTTTACTAAGTGACACACTGAAACAGGACGAAACCGAATTGGAGTTACTTGTTGAAGTTTCAAATTGGAAGATTTAACTAAAACTTGCCTATAATTTTACCAACAAATAATTTCATATAAACCGTAAGCAGATTGCTGACATTTGTATCAGTTTTTGATACAATTCAGTCAATGGCGACACATAGCGTGCAACGACACATAAATAGAAAAAAGAAAACACAAAAAGAGAAGTCAGAAATTGACCGACTGATTTACTTTGCCGTTGTTATTGGACCACTCCTGACACTTCCGCAAGTGTATTCAATCTGGGTACAAGGGCAAAAAGGTGTGTCAATAATATCTTGGGTTGCATACTTAA
>JBAXMV010000080.1:0-2637 GCA_037134095.1 bacterium
GCAGTAAATTCTGGCTCATATAAAACAACATGAAACATAAAATAACTAAAAATAACTTATTAAATTTAAGCGCAGCTAGGAGGCTGTGGCTATGAGTACAACTAAAAAAACACTACAGCAAATCTGGCAAGACATAACGCCATATCGTTTACTGTTCTTTATTGGAACTCTTTTTCCGGTGATTGCAGTTTTGGCTCAAGATATTTTTGCTCCGCTAGTAGTTTCAAAAGCTTTTAGTAAACTTCAAATCGCCTATACCACGGGCGCCAGTCTTAAAGATTTCAATTTTATGCCATATGTCATTTCTTTTTTGATTTTAATGATAGTCGGATTGATAGTTTGGCGTATTCAGGGCTTTGTAGTTTGGAAGCTAGAAATAAAATTGCAACTAAACCAAATAATAAAAATATTTAACCACCTACAACTTCAAGGTGTTAAATTTCATGCCGATAATTTTGGCGGTGCTTTAGTGTCACAAACCAATAAGTACGTCGGCGCTACTGAAAGATTGATCGACGAATTAGTCTGGAGCATAATCCCTGGCATTACCGCTTTTATAGCAGCGTTAGTGATATTAATTGTGGTTTCTTACAAATTTGCCATAATTTTGCTTTTAGTTATTGCTGTATACGTAGCAATAATGACTTGGCGTATTAAAATTCAATTTCCATTAAACAGAATAGAGGCTGAAAAAGAAACAGCCCGAACTGCGGCGCTGGCCGATGCCGTAACAAATGCTGGAAACATCAGAGCTTTTGGCCGAGAAAAGCATGAACTGAAGAGATTCACTGGAGTTGCAAGAAATGCTTACAAAGCTTACAACAACTTGGCTATGATGGCACTAAAAAATGATAGCTTGAGCCACACCATGACCAACGGCCTAAGGTTCATTGCCTTTGCCTTTGGCATAATTGCAATTGTTAAATTAAATGCCGACGCCGGACTACTTTATCTTGTTCTTGCCTATGCAACTTCGTTAGTAGACAGATTGTGGGAGTTTACAAGAGTAATAAGAAACATCAATCGATCGCTTGGAGATGCCTCGCAAATGACTGAGATTCTCCAACTTGAAAACGAGATACAAGACCCCAAAGAGCCGGTAGAACCAGCGATCCGTAGAGGTAGTATTGAGTTTAAAAATGTTAGTTTTAAGCACAGTGGAGCTTCAAAAACACTATTTGAAAACCTTAATCTTCGCATAAAACAAGGTGAAAAAATTGGCCTAGTAGGTCCAAGTGGTGGTGGTAAAACTACACTTACTAGTTTGCTCATGCGCTTCAATGATGTTAATTCAGGAGAAATAATGATTGATGGCCAAAACATTGCTCATCTAAAGCAGGTTGATTTAAGAGATCATATTTCATATGTTCCTCAGGAGCCACTCCTTTTTCACCGATCTATCAAAGAAAATATTGGCTATGGACAACTAGACTCCGATGATCAAGCAATTGAAGGTGTCGCTAAAATGGCTCATGCTCACGAATTTGTGAAATCATTGCCACAAGGCTACGATACATTGGTTGGTGAACGAGGCGTCAAACTTTCCGGTGGGCAAAGGCAGAGAATTACTATTGCCCGAGCCATGCTTAAAAATGCCCCAATCTTAGTCCTAGACGAAGCCACTTCAGCACTCGACAGTGAAAGCGAAGTGCTAATTCAAGACGCCCTTTGGAAGCTAATGGAAAAATGTACCACTATTATCATTGCCCACAGGCTAAGCACCATTCAAAAAATGGACCGCATAATCGTACTCGATAAAGGCCAAATTGCCGAAGAAGGTTCACACAACGAACTACTGCGTAACGATGGCATCTACGCCAAGCTCTGGGCTCACCAGTCAGGAGGCTTCTTAGAAGATTAAGAAGCCTCCCTTGAGGAACTATACTTAACCTAAAGTTCGTTGCGTCATTATATTTAACATTAAGAACTTAATTTGTATGTGTTTCGCATAAGCATTATAATGTGCAGCATACCCAATCAACAAAAAATTGAAATGAAAAAATTCTCTAAAACAAAATTGAACAATAGCGGTTTTAGTCATTTCGAAACTGCTCTTTGTGTCATCGTCATAACTGTCGTTGCGTCTGTTGGTATTTTCGTATATAACAAAAACAATAATCAATCAAAAGCTGATTCGGCCGATAGCGTCGCTGTCATAGACGATACACCTGGCGATGTGCCTACGGAGGATGTGCCCACAGATGACGAGCCTGCTCCTGAACTGCCATCAGATATTGCACCTATATCAGAAATAACTGCCGATGAATCGACGATGGAAGACACACCTAGCAACATATCTACAAGCAGAACTTATGGCAGAAGGAGGACTGACTGTTATGCAAGTGTAGTAGTTTTGGACCCAGGACACTCACCGACGAAAAATTCTAATAGTAGAGACTCCTTTACCGGGTTGTACAACATGGATTACAGCAATTCCCCCGAAATGAGAAATGCCTGGATTGCTGCACTGAAAACAAAAGTGCTGCTTACTAGAGAGGGATACAGGGTAGCCCTAACAAAAAGATCTGCAAATGAAAAAATCAACCTTACTGAAAGAGCACAAAGAGCCAATCGCACCTATGGTAGATTATTGATTACATTGCATTCGGATCCGGGAGGAGCATCAATTTTGATGTA
>JBAXMV010000081.1:0-2579 GCA_037134095.1 bacterium
CTTCTACATCTGTTACAAGTAGAATCATGTCTAGTAATGCCGGGATTCCTTCTTTGGTCTTGGCGCTCACTGGCATCACAATCGTGTCGCCGCCCCATTCCTCGGTAAGTAAATCGTGCTCAGTAAGTTGCTGCTTCAATCTATTGATATCAGCGCCTTCTTTGTCCATCTTGTTGGCAGCTACGACTATCTTTACACCGGCTTTGCGGGCAAATCTAATGGCTTCTATGGTTTGTGGCTTGATGCCGTCATCGGCAGCTACAACTAGCACTACTATATCTGTTAGTAAGGCGCCGTGCTCGCGAATAGCGGCAAAGGCCTCGTGGCCAGGAGTGTCTAGAAAAGTGATTTTGCGGTCGCCATGATCAATCTGGTAGGCCGAAATATGCTGAGTAATACCACCAGCCTCACCCTTCACTACATTAGCTTCCCGAATAGCATCAAGTAAGCTAGTTTTGCCGTGATCAACATGACCCATTACTGCCACAACCGGAGGCCGCATTTGGGCTTTATCACTAGCTGTCGGCTTGGTGCGAGCAGCAATCACTACTTCTTCAGCCTTAGCCTTTTGCAATTTTATGCCGAGGTCTAGTTCTTCTACTATGATCTGTGCTGTATCAAAATCGATTCGCTCATTAACAGTAGCCATAACTCCGTTTTTCATGAGCTCGCCTATTAAGCGAGACACTGGTATAGAAAGTCGTTCAGCTAAGTCACCAACGGTAATCATGTCTTCGATTTCAATTTTAGTTGCTGGTTTGGCTTCTTCGCTCATGATTCCTTGGTTCCTTTCTGCCCTGTGTATTTAAGGGCTGCTTACTTAACTTTTCATATTATTCGGATTTTGCTTTTGCTTTGGCTGGTTTTTTGGCTTTAGCGTCTTTAAGGCTTAAAGCGATCTTGCGGTTTTCGGTATCAATATCTAGCACCTTGAACTGCTTCTTTTCGTTTAGCTTAAATAACTGCTCAGGATCAACTGCTTCGTCGTCACTCATTTCGCTAACGTGCACTAGGGCTTCAACGCTAGGGCTGATCTGT
This sequence comes from bacterium, assembly GCA_037134095.1. GTDB lineage: Bacteria > Patescibacteriota > Saccharimonadia > Saccharimonadales > UBA4665 > RGVC01. Next base: position 1,039 of record JBAXMV010000081.1, read on the forward strand.
ACGAATGCTCCGAAAGGTGTAATTCGTGTAACTTTACCTTCGATTTCATCGCCAACTTTGAAAGCCTTAACCTGTTCTAGCCATGGGTCTTCACTCATTTGCTTGATACTTAGGCTTAGACGATCTTTGTCTATAGCAATGATTTTTGCCTTGATGTTTTCGCCAACTTTAACGTAATTGCGTGGATTATCGACTCGTTCCCATGATATTTCTGAGATATGTACTAGTCCTTCAATACCATCTACGTTTATGAATGCACCGAAGTCGATTACTCCAGTTACAACGCCGTCAACGCTATCGCCTACCTTAAGTTCAGAGAACTTAGATTGCATATCGTCTTTCATGGCTTCTTTTTCTGAGAAAATAAGCTTGTTGTCTTTGCGGCTAACGTCAAGAACGCGAACGCGCAATGGCTTGTTAGTAAGAGCGTGTAATTTCTGTAAAATTTCGTCCTTGTCGGCACCAGATACGCGTGGATAGTGACCAGCTGAAAGCTGTGACACAGGCAAGAATCCTCGAATTCCTTCGAGTTCTACTAGTAATCCACCTCTGTTAGCATCATAAGGTACAACTTCAACTATCTCGTTGTCATCGACAACGCGTTGCAATTCATCCCATCCACGGTCTTTAACGGCCCGCTTCATGCTTAGTAGTGCGTGTCCTTCGTCCATTTCAGGATCGATTACGCTGACAGTCACTGACTGACCAGCTTCTAATTTTTGGCCGTGGCCGATTTCGCGGCGAAGTACTACTCCAACGCCCCTAGCGCCTAGATCTATCCAGACTTCATTCTTTTTGATTGCGGTAACGACGCCTTCTACGACCTCGCCAGTAGTTAAAACGTTGATATCACTGCCTGCTAGCAGCTCATCCATTGTAATTTCTTTAGACATTTTTCAGGTGTCTCCTTTGTAAGTGTATTTCTTGCTCCAGCTAAAACGGTATTTTTGCCCTAAAAAGTCTCGCTTTTTCGTACCAATTCACGTTAATTGCTAATAGTAAGATTACTAATATTGTATCTGATAAACCCCTTTAAGTAAAGGGTGCACTACTAGGCCTCCAGTTATGCTAAAATTAAGCTTAGAATTATGTATCTTGCAATAGACGTCGGAGGGACCAAAACTTTAGTAGCTGCGCTCAATGAGCACGGTGTTATTAAAGAGAAAATTAAATTCGCTACCCCTGTTGATTATAAAGAATTTTTAACTCAGCTCAAAAGCACCGTACTTAGCCTCAACAACAAAGACTTCAAAGCTGCTGGCATAGGTATTCCGGTATCAGTATTTGACCGCAAGAGTGGAATTGCTAAAAATTTTGGCAATCTACCGTGGCGCAACGTCAAAATAGCTAAAGACGTTAGAGCTTTTTTGCACATCCCGGTGGTAGTAGAAAACGATGCCAAGCTCGCTGGCCTGTCAGAATCAATGCTCCTCAAAAATAAGTATTCTAAGGTGTTGTACGTCACAATTAGCACAGGAATAGGCTACGCCCTGATAGTAGAAAATCGCATCGATCCGAATATAGGTGACGACGGCGGAGCT
>JBAXMV010000082.1:0-2545 GCA_037134095.1 bacterium
TTAATGAAGAGTTTGTGCTGAGGGTTGCTGGCCTTGAAACAGATATTTTGACCATCAATCAGGTATTGTCTGACAAAAATCTCATTTTCAATCTTTAACAGCACATAATCCTGATTCCCCGGCTGTTTATTGGTATTGAAAATCAGTACTGTGCCTTCAATAAATGGAGGGAAGTTGGAATCATCTTCCAGTCTGTAAGCCGTATAAGTTTCAGCCGGATGATGCGAAAATTCAATTTCACTTTTCCCGGAATGCATTCCCTCTTGTCCGAGCAACATTGCGGTAGTCATTACAGGCAATATTGTTCTTTTAACAGGCCTGTTTTCTTTGAGTGAAGGAGTACCGGCGCCATGCTCAATCCACTGTGGGTCTAATCCCAATAATTCCGCAAATTCATCGACAAACTTTGGCTTAATAGAATGCTTTAGCAAATAATTCAAAGCCTGTTTTGAAACACCAAGACGCTCCGCTACCCACGCCTTTGAAATACCACGGGTTTCAATGACATAAGCAATGCGCTGGCCGAACGCCATATCTTCAGATTGCTTTAAATCTCGCACACCAATGTTGTCAGAACTTGTCATAGATACTCAATTATAATTTTTACTATTGTAAAAATAGTTTTGTTGGACTATTATTCTCTTTACTTTAGTAAAGATTGCGATATAAACCCTTTTACTATACAGGCAACCAGACTTTTTTTAAATGTATCAAGGAAATTTACTCATGGAAAATAATTCAAAGTTGTTAATTTACAAGGGGATTATTCAGTATCTACTGGATGAAACCGGATATACATTAAAACATATTGCTGACCTATCTAACTCCTCAGTGAAAAGCATTCGCTCGATTCATTGTGATGGCCTAATGCCGCCAGTTTTTGCATCGGAGTTACAACTGCTCAAACTTTATCAGATGGTTCTTGAGGTCAATATTAAGAAAAGCAATTTGTTGAAATGCCGTCCTCAGCGGGAGATCGGCCAAAAAACCAGCATAAGCATCGTATAACAAAGGAGTGAATCAATGTTGAAATGGGTGAAATTGAAAAAATATTGCGAGGCTTCCGGAGATACGTCGAATGCCGTGCATTGCAAGCGACAGCGCGGCATGTGGCTAGATGGGTTGCATTGTCGGCTTGGACCAGATGGTAATTTATGGGTGAATTTGATGGAGATTGAAAAATGGGTGGAGAACGGCAATCGGACAACGCTACAAAGACTCCAGCAGGGCAAGGAGATAGCGCATGAAAACATTAAATATTAAAGAAGCGGCTCAGTTTCTTGGTGCTCACAAAGAAACAATTCGACGCCTTGCGGCTTCAGGAGAAGTACCAGGAGTAAAAATAGGCCGTAGCTGGCGTTTTATTGAACAGGATCTTGCGATGCATATCAGGAACAAGTACTCTACCTGCGATGCATCGTGGGACGTCAATACAGGAGATATTGATACATGGCACTCACGAAGAAAAACGGTTTCTGGTGGATCGACATCACCTATGGTGAACAACGTATACGCAGAAGCACTAGGACTAAAGTAAAACATCAGGCGCAACAATTCCATGATCAATTCATACAGGATTTATGGAATACGAAGCATACAAAACCATCTGAACCAAAGAAAACGTGGATAGATGCTGTCGTTCGGTGGCTGGATGAGTCCGCGCATAAACGCAGTTTGATTACAGATAAATTTCATTTAACCTGGCTTGATGCTTATCTTGGTCAAACAACGTTGGATGATATTAATGCTGATTTAATTGAATCGATTGCGCAGGCAAAAGAGCAAACCGGTGTTTCTCCAACCACTGTTAATCGAGTGTTGGAAATAATACGTGCTATTTTAAATAAAGCTCAAAAAGAATGGCAATGGCTAGCGACCGTACCATTGATCAGAATGAGAAAAGTTGAAAATAAACGTATCCGCTGGTTAAGCCGGACGCAAGCTAACAAATTGCTACAGGAGCTCCCGGAGCATTTGAAGGATATGGCGGCATTTACGTTAGCAACAGGGCTAAGGCAATCTAATGTGACTGGATTAAAATGGGATGATGTGGATTTAGAGCGCCAACACGCGCTCATTCATCCGGATCAATCTAAAACAAAAAAAGCGATTCCAGTCCCTTTAAATTCTGATGCCATTGCGCTGATAAAAAAGCAGCAAGGGCTAAATCCTGTTCATGTGTTTACCTATTTTGGTAAACCAGTAACACGATGTAATAACCATGCTTGGCAAAAAGCGTTGATTCGGGCAGGAATCAAAGATTTTCGCTGGCATGACTTACGTCACACTTGGGCAAGTTGGCACGTGCAAAATGGTACCTCATTGCAAGAATTACAGCAATTAGGTGGATGGTCAGAATATGAAATGGTGTTGCGGTATGCACACCTTTCCAGTGACCATTTGAAGACAGCCGCTGAAAGAATTACAAGAAGTTCTGGCACGTTTTCGTCACTGTAACTTGGTTTTTACGGCACGTTTTGAGCTAAGTTGTTGATTAAATGGTGCGCTCGGAGGGACTCGAACCCCCGACACCTTGGTTCGAAGC
>JBAXMV010000083.1:0-2518 GCA_037134095.1 bacterium
TCCTCATTGTTGACGCCAACTAGTAATTTGATTGGGCGTTCTTCTTTTACGACATTTAGCCACGACATCATACTGTGAAAAGGAGTTATGCCAATTCCACCGGCAACGAATACCAGAGGAGTTTGGATGAGTTTTGGTAATACAAAATCACCCATTGGGTCGCTTATGATCAACTCGTCACCTGGTTTTAGTTTGAGTAGTGCATGCTTAAAGCTGCTGCCGTTTTTGCTAGCAAATTTTGTGGTAATCGAAATAAATTCATCGCTAGGTGCCGACGACAGAGTAAACCATCTTTTTACACCTCGGCTATCTGGTTTGCTGTGCTTAAGAGTTAATTCTACGAATTGGCCAGCAGTATAATGAATTGGTTTTTCAGGCCTGAAGTGAAAAGTAGCGATATTAGACGCTTCTTGTGTTTTTGATTCGTAAGTTATTGTCATATAAGTAGTATAAACTACTTCTTCATCAGGTCTGGGTAATCTGTGATTGCCGCATATAGACCAAGCTTAGCCCAACGCTTAGCTTTAGAAGCATCGTTGAGGGTGTAGGCGCTTAATTGCCAGCCGCTTTTGCTCATAGATTTAATAAAATAACTCCACAGCCATAATTGGTTCATACTCAGGCGTTTAGTATTTACGGCTTTAGCTCGCCTGATTGCACTCCAGCTCGACCAGGTTTCTACAACCACTTTTTTGATTCCCGGAAGAGCCACGTGAGTTGTAAGTAGCACTTTTTGGTCATACGACGCGATTAGAAAATTGTTATCTTTCCAGCTTTTAGCCAAATAACTCTTGATGATTTTGATTATCTCGGCGGTTGGTTCTTTGGGTTTAATCTCTATGTGCAAAGGGATTTTCTTGTTGATAAAGGCAATAGCTTCATCAAGAGTTGTTAAATCGGGTTTATGTTTCTTTAGTTCTCGGTAATTGGCTTCTTTAATTAGTAGCTTATTGCCACTGGCGTCGGTTAGTTCTTCGTCATGATTTAGGATGACTTGGTTGTCTTTGGTGACCCTTACATCGATTTCTATCTCATCGACATTATGCATCACAGCTTTTTCTATACCTTTTATGGTGTTTTCGGGAGCTAATCCACGAGCACCACGATGAGAAATTATTTTCATATGACTATAGTGTACAATATTTAATATAATCAAACGGAGAAAAAATGGCTGATTTTAATCAAGTACTAGAAACTGGTGACTACCAAAACGGCATCGTAAACACTGTAGTAGAAATTCCTCAAGGAAGCTTTCTGAAAATTGAATGGGACCGCAAGCGTGCAGTGTTCATGCTTGACCGCGTAGAACCTGCAATTTTCGCAAAGCCTGTTAACTATGGCTTTATCCCTCAGACTCTCGACGAAGATGGCGACGAACTAGACACTCTAGTGGTTTGCGCTGAACCAATCCCTACAGGTGTATGGCTAGAAGCTAAAATTATAGGCATCATGAATTTCGAAGATGATGGTGAAGCTGATCATAAAGTTGTGGTTGTTCCAGCTGACGATCGTAATACCGGCGACAGCATCAATACATTAGCCGATTTAGGTGAACGCTGGGTGCAGCAAGTAACAGAACACTTCACTCATTACAAAGATCTCAAAAAACCGGGCACAACCAAAGTGTTGGGTTGGGGCGACGCCGAAGAAGCCAAAAAAGTAATTGCTGAATCAATCGATCGCTTCGTGCAACAGTAGTTGCACCACATCAATATTCACCCTATACTATTAAGCATAAGCATTAACAGTATTAAACAAGGGTAATCAATGAAAACAAGGGTGGCAATCAATGGATTTGGGCGCATCGGTCGCAATGCTTTTAAAATTGCATTTGAAAGAAGCGACATAGAAATAGTTGCGATTAATGATTTAACAGATCCAGAAACCCTTGCACATCTACTCAAACACGACACCAATTACGGTACTTACGAGAGAAGCGTTAGCTCCGACAAAAAAGGTATTATCGTCGACAAAAAACATATCATCGTCTTAGCTGAACGCGATCCAGCCTTGTTGCCATGGAAAGACTACAAAGTAGACGTCGTCATCGAAGCTACTGGTTTTTTCGTAGATCCAGCCAAAGCCCGGGCTCATATAGATGGAGGCGCCAAAAAGGTCGTTTTGTCAGCTCCTGCCAAAGGTGACGGTGCAACTACGATAGTTTTGGGCGTCAATGACGATCAACTAGACACAGCAGAAGATATTATCAGTAATGCATCATGCACTACCAACTGCATTACTCCTGTTGCAGCAGTTATTGAAAGCAATTTCGGTATCGAAAAAGCTATGATGACCACTATCCATAGCTATACGGCTTCCCAGGCTCTCCAAGACGGCCCAGGCGCAAAAGATAAGCGTGAGATGCGCAGTGCGGCAGAAAACATCGTGCCCACCACAACCGGCGCCTCTAAAGCTGCTGGCTTAGCCTTGCCAGAACTGGTCGGTATATTTGGTGGCATGAGTGTTCGCGTACCAACCCCCGTAGTTTCACTTAGTGATTTTGTGATTATTACCAAGA
>JBAXMV010000084.1:0-2505 GCA_037134095.1 bacterium
ATTGGTTACTTAATTTGAAGAAGGTTAGAAGACCCAAAGAGCAATTTATTTCTTGGATTAAGTAAATACCCATCAGCACTACAAAAAAATACCAACCACTAGGTTGGTATTTTTTTAATCAGCCCACCAAACCTTGAATCAGGTCCCTAGAAGGCGGGAGTGCTTGATATACAAGCTTTATGGGTACCCGTTTGAAAAGATTTACTAGCAAAGTGATCTTTTATCCAAGCCCCTCTTGCCAGCGCCAGTTTCTTTAACGGCCCCCGCTGCACGAATCGCATTGATCGCATCTCGCCCTTGCGTTTGGCGAATAGAGTACTGATTATCCCAGCGTTACTTCAGGTAACGCTTATGGTGACGAGCCACTAATGTCATAAAGCAGGCTGTCGAAGATAGTTAAAATTACAAACTATCTTTTATACAAATAACTTCAATGCACTTTGGAACGTTATGTAGGCACCCCAAGCTAGAGGGATCCCAACAGCCATCCAAGCTAAGATAACTGTGGCGCTGGAAGTGTGCTCATGACCACCCGATTCCTTAATAACAGAATCAAGAACTTTCTCATGAGCCAGCTTCTTCTCCTCAGCCAATTCAGCATCAGTCATAAACCACTGATCAGCTACTGGACGAATCATTAAGTTACAAATCAATCCAACCAACAACATTCCTGTCAGGATATACATTGTTTGGTTATATACCTGAGCTCTTGGTAAGCCCATGCTTAATTGATAATCGCGCATGTAATTCACCACTACTGGCCCCAAAATACCTGCGGTAGCCCATGCAGTTAATAAGCGGCCATGGATTGCACCAACCATCTGTGATCCAAATAAATCGGCAAGATAAGCTGGAACAGTAGCAAAGCCACCACCATAAATACTCAAGATGATGCAGAAAGCGCCCACGAATAAAGCGAGGCTGCCTGACTGTGCGCTACTTGGAACGCTGCAGTACATTAAGCCACCAAGCACAAAGAACAATGCATAGGTCAGCTTACGTCCCAATATGTCTGACAAACTTGCCCAGAAAAAACGACCACCGATATTAAATAGGCTCAGTAGCGCAGTGAAACCTGCAGCTACGCCAGCAATAGCAGTAAGTTGCGCCTTATCTAATTCTGTAAAGGTTTTTTGAACGCCAATCAAGCTGCCGGCAAACACTTCTTGCAACATTGGTGATGCCATACCAATCAAGCCAATACCAGCAGACACGTTCATGCATAGAACCATCCACACCAACCAGAACTGTGGAATGCTCCAAACTTTTTTCACATTCACGCTGCGCTTAGTAATCATGGCATTGTTGGTTTGTGCTACTGGTGGCATCCAGCCAGCAGGTTTCCAGTCACTGGCAGGGATTCGATAGCCAAATGCACCAGCCATCATGTATACAAAATAACCGAGGGCCATCACCACAAAAGTCTGCGCAACACCGACGCTATTTGGAGTAGCAAAATACTTCATGAGGTTTGCAGCTAATGGTGAGCCAATCATCGCGCCACCACCAAACCCCATGATAGCCATACCGGTTGCCATGCCCCGGCGATCAGGGAACCACTTAATGAGAGTAGAAACTGGAGAGATATAGCCAAGACCCAGGCCAATTCCACCGATCACACCGGACCCTAAAATCATCATCCAAAACTGGTGAAGATAAATACCTAAGGCTGAGAACAGCATGCCACCACACCAACAAATTGCAGAAATAGCACCTGCCTTACGAGGACCAGCGCGCTCTAACCAACCACCCCACATTGCAGCGGCGGCGCCGAGAAAAACAAAGAATAATATATACATCCACCCTAAAGTGGATATTTCCCAGTCACAAGACCTTGTAAATAGTTGAGTAATAAAACCTGCATCAGGGGCGCATTCTATTGCTTCAGTCAAACCTTTAGATACACCCAAAGCTTTAGATAGTGGCAACCAGAAAACAGAGAAACCATAAGCCATACCAATGCATAAGTGAATTGCAAGTGCTGCTGGTGGCACAAGCCAGCGATTAAAGCCTGGGCCGGCAATTGTTCTTTCTTTTTCTAATAAATGAAACACGCTAGCACCCCTGAAATTAAAAATATGCTGATAATGGCTTGTAAGTCTAGACTAATATAATTATATTTAATATATAGTTTTTATATGAAAAGGGGATCCCATGAAAATACTGCTACCAATCGATGGCTCTAAATCATCTCTCAATGCAGCGAAGTATGTTGCCAAGATGGCTAAAAATTCTCGTAACCCAACTACTGTTACTTTAGTAAGCATTCATGACGATGCGGGACTTGGACATGTCAAACAATTCGTTGCCAAAAGCGTTATTGATGATTACTTACGGGAAGTAAGCGAGAAAGAATTGAAAGCCGCACAAAAAGTTTTAGATACGGCTTGCGTTAAACACAATATGGCCATCCTGCGCGGGCACGTTGCTGAGGAGATCATGGCTTTAGCCAATAAAGATAAGGTTGACTTGATCGTTATGGGCGTAAAGGGACGAGGTGGTATC
>JBAXMV010000085.1:0-2485 GCA_037134095.1 bacterium
GTCTACAGTAGCGCCAGTTGGCACATAAGTAACATTAAAAGCAGATGTTCCAGATGTCGTGAAGGTATGTACTCTATAAGTTTGGCCGGACGTACCATTAGTGCCATCGGCTACATAGTCGCTTATCGTTCCTCCAGTAGCTTCTACGGATCGATCTCCAGAAGATGCAGATTCGAAATCACCATTTGTAAATTTATTGTTATTTGGGCTTAAAGAAAATCCACTACCACTGGCAGTAATGTTGCTTCCGCTACTGTACTGATTGGTTGTACTGCCCCCTACGCCTCCGCTCCAGCTTGATTGTGTCCAGGCTGCAGCCGCTGATACTGGCATCATTATCTGTACAATTACAAACACAATAGCTACAAATCCAAATGTAGTCGAAGTAAATTTTTGAGGATTTTTATCTATAAACCTAGCGCTGCTGCGATAGATGCGTGCAAGCGTACCGTCTTTTTCGAAATACTGGCTCAAATACCTATTGGATGCCACAAAAGTTGCCAAAGAAACTAGCAAGAACTTAATCAGTCGCGAAAATAAATACGAAAAACGCGTGTACAGTGCTTTTACTTTGGGTTTAATTTTGGTAATTGTAAACCTATAAATAGTTTTTGCTAATGCGTAAAAAACCCTAAAGATATGCACAGAAATAGTAGACAAAAAAACAACTAATTTATTTAGTTTTGGTACCATTTTTTTAGAAAAGGTTGAGATATGCATTTTTTGCACGTTTTTTTCTATTTTTACACCTTAAACTCGCACTAATTTACTACTACAATTTTAGCATAAACAGCATAGTTAAACCACCGAGAATCACAATCATTTTGAACTAGTAAAAACTTTTTTGCTATATAATTTAAAAACATGGAGCCAACAGAACTGAAACGCAATCCAGACGCATTCAAAATTCAGGCATATTTCATTTTGGTATCTGCCTTTTTTGTGGGGCTATTAGCTGCCATTCTTTTCGGAACAATGGTTCATTTTGTGGTGGGTGCCTACGATGGTAGCCGTATCTTTACTTTTTTGATTGTTATGCTTGTGGCATGTATCAGCATACTACTAGCCTACGTGAAATGGCGTGACGAGAAATACCTGCTTACAGACGAGGGAATTATTATTTCATCTAGCATCACGTTCACAAAACGCAAAAAGAAACTCTACCTATACGAATCCATAATCTCTGCAAGTTTTAGCCAAAATTATTTAGGTTCAAAATTTGGCTACGGTGAAATTCATATTACCATGCCCAAACTCGGTGAAAAGCTCATAATGAAAGATGTTGATGCGCCAGAATTACAACTGCCCAAGCTTCAGAAATTTATTACACTAAAAGCCGGTAAGAATAATTTGGTCACCTAAAGCTTAGTCTCTGCTTAGTTCTTCGTGAGTATCAATAATTGATTGCATTTCGGCTTCGAATTCTTTTTTTGTAAATTCGAAAGGACTTTTTTGGTCGTAGCGTTTCCGAAAATCTTCGGCTAGCGCTATGTTACCTATTTTATTAGCAATTTCAGCACAACGGGCCACCATTGATTCGAGTTCAGCAACTGCAACTTCATCAATTAAGCCTTCCTCCTGGCGAAGTTGTTCGGTGGTTTTTACGTAATACTTTATGCCTTTGCCGGTTAGACGAATATTGGTTATAGGCTTATTTTCGTATGCTGAAGGTTTTTTTAGATCAACATATTTTTCGTTACTCATGTCATATATTCTTTTGGAAACCGTGTCGACGATTTCGCCGAGCTCAAAACTAATGTACTCGATTACTGGCTCGGTAGAATTTTCTGATCTTAACCAGTCCGACTCCGTAGGTAATTTATCTCCTGGCTTGATGTCACTCAAATCATAGATAAGCCCTGTCTCTTCTATTATAAATTCAGAAAGTCTATACCTAATTGGTGGAACTTTATAATTTTCGAAGTTCGAACTTTCAAGAAGTTGTTCGGACATGGTTAGCGCCGTTCATATTTATTTGGGCTTTGAGTTGTTTGTAGTTTGAACGAATGAATTTCATTTCGTCTCTGAATTCATCTTTCGAAAACTCAAATGGGCTTTTGTATTCGTATCTTGCTTCGAAAATTAGTGACGCATCCTGCATGCCTAAGGAGCTTGCCATATCGGCACATTCTTTGACCATTTGCTCTAGCCTACTCACTGCGTTTTCGCTGAGTAATTGTTCCCTTATCCGCATTTCGGTGACTGTTTCTAAGACATATCCAATACCCGGCTTAAGTAGCCTAATGTTTGTTGGAGTAACTACTCCTTCAATATCGGTATGAGGTTCACGCAGTACTTCAACCTGCTTGTCTTTCTCGTAATCTTTCAGCCTACGTCTGATTGTGTCCTCGTGCCTGTCGAGCTCAATACTCAAATTTGGTAAAATATTTTTCTTGTTACCTTCTCGGTAAAGCCATTCTGTGTGTTCGGGGATTGTTTCTGGATTGTAGATATCAATATATTCGACTTCCAGACCGGTTTCTTC
>JBAXMV010000086.1:0-2464 GCA_037134095.1 bacterium
AGATGAGTTAAAGATTGAGGAAAGCGCTGTTCGCAGCATGATTCGTTACTATACGCGCGAAGCAGGCGTGCGCTCCTTAGAGCGCGAGATTAGTAAAATTTGCCGTAAAGTGGTCAAGCTTTTACTCTTGAAGAAAGAAGCAGCACCGATTGTTGTCAATGCTGACAATCTCGAGAAGTTTTTGTCGGTTCGCATGTACGACTTTGGTTTAGCGGCAAAAGATAACCAAGTTGGTCAAGTAACTGGTTTGGCTTGGACTGAAGTTGGCGGCGATTTGCTAACAATTGAAGCCGCAGTCATGTCTGGAAAAGGTGTTATTACTCGTACCGGATCGATTGGCGATGTCATGAAGGAGTCTGTCGAAGCGGCAAAAACAGTGGTTCGATCTAGGGCGAGAGCGCTAGGAATTACTGATGAAGCCTTCGAGAAAAAAGATATCCACATTCACTTCCCAGATGGCGCAACCCCGAAAGATGGTCCATCAGCTGGTATTGCGATCACGACAGCCTTGGTGTCGGTATTTACAGGTATTCCAATTCGATCAGACGTGGCAATGACTGGTGAGATCACTTTGCGTGGAGAGGTTCTTCCAATTGGCGGCTTAAAAGAGAAATTGCTGGCAGCACATCGCGGTGGTATTAAGTTGGCCTTAATTCCAGAGGAAAACGTCAAGGATTTGATCGATATTCCTGATAACGTGAAGAATGCAATTGAAATCGTGCCGGTCCGCTGGATTGATAAAGTTTTGGAGCTTGCCTTGGAGCGCAAACCAGTTGCCTTGCTAGATCCAACTCCTGAAGAGCTCGCTAAAAAGGCTGCTGAAGCTAGCAAAGCCAATGAAAAGATTTCTTCCGGAGAGGCCTTGAAGCATTGATGTCTAGGGATATTTGAGGGGTTTGGAGTCGAATTGAACTGTCAAGTGAAGTCCATTTTGATGAAGAATCTCTCTTTTATTCCCGCACTAGGTTACAATCTCGTCTGTAATTTGGGGCGCTTAGCTCAGATGGTAGAGCGTCTGCCTTACACGCAGAATGTCGGCGGTTCGATCCCGTCAGCGCCCACCAGTTTCCCAAATAGCATTTGGTTTACTTCTTTCAGGCTTTCTAGTTTTCCTAGAACTCCGCCTAGTACACTCGCATCATTGACTTTATTTTCGAGCGATTAATTCATGTTTGATTCCGTACGTAAGCACCAAAAAATATTACAGCTTGTTTTGATGCTGTTTATTGTTCCTTCCTTTGCCCTATTTGGCATCTCCAGTTATTCCGAGTTTATGGATAAAGAGACAGACATTGTGAAGGTCAACGGTAAACCCATTACCGCGCAAGAAGTAGAGGCGGCTGCCAAAAGACAGGCTGAACGCGTTGGCGGAAGCCCTCAGATAGCGCAAAGTTTGCCATTTCGCCAGGCAATACTCAACGAGTTGTTACAGCAACGTATTTTAGGTTTTGCGGTATCTAATCTTCATCTCCAGGTGGGTAAGCAAGAATTAGTAAACAGTTTGCAAAAGATTCCTCAAATTCGCGCCTTGTATCGCCAAGATGGTAGTTTTGATGATGCGCGCTTTAAGCAATTGCTGGCTAGCAATGGGATGAATGAAGAGCAGTTTTATGCTGGCCAAAGCTTTGATCTCAAAATAGCGCAATTAGTGAACTCCGTTGCCAGAACGGAGTTAGCCAATCCCAAGTTAGCACAAATTGTTTCCTCTTTGTATGAGACCGAACGTCAAGTTCAGACTTTGCAATTTAATGCCAAGGATTATTTAAGTAAAGTCAGCCCAACCTCAGAAGAGTTACAGGCTTTTTATGATGCCAACGCAAAGCTTTTTGAAAGCCCTGAATATATTGATGTTGAATATATTGTGCTCAAAGCTGATTCCAAAGAAGATTCCAAAATATTTGGTGAAAAGGCTGATCAATTTGCCAATATCACCTATGACCAATCTGATAGCCTAAAGCCGGCTGCTGATAAGTTGAAATTGAATATTCAAACTCAAAAGGGTGTCACTCGCAGTGGTGCTACGGGGGTTTCTAAAGATCATCCATTAGCCAACCCCAAAGTAGTTCAATCTTTGTTTGGTGATGAAGCACTTAAAAATAAACGCAATACTGAAGCAGTTCAAACTACCCCTGGAGTATTTGTATCTGCTCGTGTAGTGACTCTCCACCCTGCGCAGATTCTTCCCTATAAAGAGGTGGCATCTGAAGTAAGACGCCAAGTCAGCCAACGCGCTGCCGAGACGCTTGCTATTGCTGCTGCCACAGACAAGTTTGCATCTTTAGAAAAAGATCCAAAAAATGCATCTGGCTTTGCCAGTCCAACATGGATCTCCCGTAATAAACCTGGAAATTTAGTTGGTCCTTCTTTGGATGATGTCATGGCAGTCAATTCTGATAAATTGCCGGTAGTGGTGTCTGTATCCAATCCTGGTGTTGGTATCACTATCTATCGCATTGATCAGGTT
>JBAXMV010000087.1:0-2447 GCA_037134095.1 bacterium
TAGTACCGCATCAAGAATCGAATCACTTATTTGATCACAAACCTTATCTGGATGCCCCGAACAAACTGACTCGCTTGCAAAATATTTTACCTTTTTTGACATAAAAAAACCTTTCTGTCCGAATTAGACGAGAAAGGAGTCTGCATTTGCAAATATCTTCCCCGTCTTCATGGACGGGCTAGATGGAGCACCAACACTTTATTAAAGCAGGTTGCCGGTAGATCGATGAGCTAGAACTCTCCCTACACTCTATATATTTTTAAATTATTAAAGTATTACCATTATAACATAAATAAAATGTATGATAAATCTTAAAATTTAGGTATAATACCATCTGTTAATGGGAATTGGCCAAGTGGTAAGGCAACGGGTTCTGGTCCCGTGATCGGGGGTTCGAATCCCTCATCCCCAGCCAAGAATTTACTAATTATAGCTTTGTAAATTTTATTTTGCTTAGTAAATAGCTCAAAAAAGCGTTATAATTTGAAACAGTATAAAAATAATGAGGAGTAAGAAGTTATGATTACAGGATACTGCGTTAAGTGCAAAGAAAAAGGCGTTGAATTATCAGCACCAGAAATTCACCAAACTCAAAAAGGTGGCTTCATGGCTAAAGGCAAACACGAAGCATGCGGAACAACTGTTTGCGCAATGATGTCTAAAGAAAATGCTGAAAAAGCAGTCGCAGACGGCGTAAAAAAAGCTTACTAAGACAATAGCTATTTAAAAGACACCGGCTCATGTCGGTGTTTTTTTATTGTACTTATGGTATGATTTTTTTATGAATGAAAACAACAACCCAGAATATACAAAATTAAGAAAATGGAATATTAGTGCAGGTTTTCTACACCTGGCATCTTTAATAGCAGTTTTATTTTTGGCAAACAGCTTTGCTCTGCCTGTAACAGCAACTTACATGACTGGAGCTCCAGGTACCACTTCAACTGGCCCAATAGAATTATTTTCTGTTAGAGTTGCCTTCACAATAGCGATATTTTTGGGCTTATCGGCATTCTTTCACTTTTTGATATCTTCGAAAAAGTTTTTCCCAAGGTACGTAGAGGGCTTAAAAAATAAACGTAACATCTTTAGGTGGGTAGAATATTCTTTCAGTTCCACAGTTATGATCTTCGTGATTGCGCAGCTTAACGGCATAAGTAATTATGGCGCGCTTTTAGCTATTTGCGGCGTCAATGTTTCAATGATTCTCTTTGGCTGGCTACAAGAAAAATACAATAAACCAGGCGATAAGCAGTGGCTACCATTTATTTTTGGCTGTATTGCCGGCATCATCCCTTGGATAATTTTTACCATTCAGTTGCTAACGCCAAATGGACCGTCAAATAGCTCAGCTCCAGGCTTTGTTTATGGCATAGTCATTTCATTGTTCGTGCTATTTAACTGCTTTGCGCTAGTTCAATTCTTGCAGTACAGAGCTAAAGGCAAATGGGCCAATTATTTAAGAGGCGAAAAAGCATACATAATTTTAAGTTTTGTAGCTAAATCATTACTTGCTTGGCAAATATTTGCCGGCGCCCTTGCAGCCAAGTAATTTAGGCAACACTTACCTGTTCAACAACTAAGTCGGGATACCCGGCAACTTGTTGTATAAGATCAAAACATTCAATTGAGCACTTAGTCTTAGTGGATATAAAGGGTAATTGTTATACTAAATTTATGAGCGAAAAACACAATGTCAATCTTGAATCCGAATTTGTAGAATCACTGGAAAACCATATTGCCAGATGGAAGCCAGAGCTGTATGATCTATTGCCAGATTTGTCTGAAAACATAGAAATACAGTGGGATAATCACTGGGTTATTCACGAAACAGGTACGGGCGGAGTATGCCTGACTAGAAACAAAATTGCCATGGCATTTGACCCTGATTTTGAGGGTGACAAAGACGAGCAAATGAATGACCTGAAAGCTACTTACTTTCATGAAGCGGTTCATACCCTGCAAGGATGGACATATGGTGAAGATGCCTTGTATAAAAATCCTAGTGCTATCGAAGGAGCCGTCTGCGAAGGCGTAGCGACAGTTTTTGAGAAACAAAGAGCCAATGCTTCTCCGCTCTGGGGTGAGTCAGATGATGAAGAAACATTGCAACAATGGCTAGAAGAACTCAAACAACTACCGTCCGTTTTTGACCGCGACAAATACTATTTTTACGATCCAGACACAGATAGGCGATGGATAATCTATAAAGTAGGCACATATATCGCAGAAAAAGCTCTTAACCAAAATCCCGAATTGCATATAGAAGATTTAATAACCAAAAAGCCTTCGGAGATACTCGAATTATCGGGGCTCTAATGTTAATAGTTAATCGAAAACTTTATTGGCAAAGTTAATCTTCTCTGAGCACAGCTAACATTCTACTTTCACGCTCATTGGTGTATTTTAGATGAGCATTGATTTTAATATTTATCATATTTTGTAAA
>JBAXMV010000088.1:0-2382 GCA_037134095.1 bacterium
CGCTAAGTGCCCAGACTCCAAGGGTCTCGACCGCAATAAGAGACCCCCAAGCTTGTGCACATTAAATCAACAGAGATATTTATTGCCTAAATAGAGCAGCAGATATATTGCACCCTACTATCAGCACAAGGGGAGCGCTATATATTTGAACTCTGTTTAGGAAATACCTCTCTAAATGAAAGGAAACTATGGGAACAACAATAAACCCCCTAGGAAAAGACATCATTAAAGTAGAAACCGAGCTTTGCGGCCGTACTCTAAGCCTAGAAGTAGGTCGAGTAGGTTTTCGTACCTCAGCATCAGTTTTGGCCCGCTACGGCGATACAGTGGTACTCGGTACAGCCATGGTTGGATCAAAGCCAATCACTCTAGACTACTTTCCACTGAGCATCGATTACGAAGAAAAGATGTACGCCTCAGGCAAAATCAGCGGATCTAGATTCATTAAGCGCGAAGGTCGCCCAAGTGATGACGCGATTCTTATTAGTCGACTAATTGATCGCCCACTCCGACCTCTATGGCCAAAAGGTTACCGCCATGAAGCACAAGGTGTTGCGTCGGTCTTGAGTATGGATCCAGATTTTCGTCCAGACATGGTCGCAATGATAGCTATGAGCGCCGCATTTATGCTCAGTGGCGCACCATTTGAAGGTCCTGTAGCTGGTCTACGTGTAGGCCTAGTTGACGGCAAATATACTGCCTTTGCTTCAGCTGAGCAACTTGACGCTGGCGACCTAGATCTAGTAGTAGCTGGCACAAAAGACGGCGTAATGATGGTAGAAGCTGGCGCCAGTGAAGTTAGCGAAGAACAAATCGCCGAAGCCATTGCCTATGCTTTTGAAGCTATGCAGCCGGCTATCAAACTCCAAGAAGAATTAGTCAAAAAAATCGGTGTTACCAAGCAGGAATACACCTTGAGCCTACCAAATGCCGACATTCAAAAGACTGTTAATGAGTGGCTCGAAGGAAAGCTTGGAGAAGATTTGCGCAAGCCATATCCAGAGCGCAATGTTCTGCTTAAACAGCTTCGCGAAGAAATGCATGCCGAATTATCTGAAAAGTTTGGTGACGAACACGCTGAAGCAATGGGCGAATACTCCGAGGCTTTTGACACTGCAGTCCACAAAGATGTCCGAAAAGGCATAGTCGAAGAAAACGTCCGTCCCGATGGCCGTAAAATGGATGAAGTTCGACAGCTTAGTAGCGAAGTTGGAATACTGCCACGAGCTCATGGCTCAAGCATATTCACTCGTGGCCTAACACAGGCTATGAACATCGTAACTCTAGCTCCACTAAGTTACGCTCAGCTTGTTGATACCATGGAAAAAGAAGGCGAACGCCATTATTTCCACCACTACAACGCACCAGGTTATACAGTTGGTGAAGTTCGACGACTAGGCAGTGCTGGACGCCGCGAAATCGGACACGGCTACTTAGCTGAACGTGCTCTAACTGCAGTTTTGCCTTCAGAAGCTGATTTCCCGTACACTATCCGTTCTGTAACCGAGATCATGAGCCAAAATGGTTCAACATCTATGGCTGCAACTTGCAGTAGCGTACTGGCTCTTCTAGATGCCGGTGTGCCTCTAAAAAGCATGGTCAGCGGTATCGCAATGGGTCTTATGAAAGACGGCGACAAAGTTTACATACTTAGCGACATAGCAGATGCCGAAGATTTCGCAGGCGACATGGACTTTAAGGTCACAGGAACAGCCAAAGGCATCACTGCTTTGCAAATGGACATGAAAGTACACGGTTTACCTGTAGAAGTGCTGCAACAAGCCTTAGCACAGGGCAAGATTGGCCGCGTCCACATCCTTGAGCACATGAAGCAAACAATTTCTGAACCAAAAGCGATGAGCCCATATGCTCCTCGAGTTGAAGCAATCACAATCAATCCAGACAAAATTCGTGAAGTAATCGGCAAGGGTGGAGAAACCATCCAAAAGATTACTGCTGAAACAGGTGCAGATATTGATATCAAAGATGACGGAACTATCATGATTGCTAGCCCAGATGGTAAATCAATCGAAGCGGCTAAGCAGTGGATCAGAGATATTACCGAAGATCCTGAAGTAGGTACTATCTATAAAGACAGACCAGTGGTTAGCGTGATGGACTTTGGTGCATTTGTTCAAATCCTACCAGGCAAAGATGGCCTTGTGCACATTAGCGAACTATCTAACGAACGCGTTGAGAAAACTAGTGATGTCGTCAAAGAAGGCGATAAGGTAGATGTTAAACTTCTAGCTATCGACGATCGAGGACGTTTGCAGCTTTCAATGCGGGCAGCCAAAAAGGACGACTCTAAAAAGTAAATAAAATGAGCAAATCATTAACTCAGTCAGTTCATAAGTGGCATCAAACAAAGCTTGGATTGCT
>JBAXMV010000089.1:0-2361 GCA_037134095.1 bacterium
GTTTGAATGAGCTGCATGATTATTAAACATACCTATTTTTTGATCAAAAAATTGGATTATTGAGAATATTGTTTGAATTAAAGAACTTGCTATAAAAAAATTTTTTATTTTTTCGGAAAAGATAAAAATTTTTAGCAAAACGATATCCCTAAAATGGCAAGTGTAAAATCTTGTAAATTTAACAAAAAAATGTATAAAATAAGTGACTCGTTTCGCTTTCCTCAAAATTTTTAACAACTATCTCATGAAAAAAATAATAATTTCGGAACTTTTTTTGCTGTTTATGTATATAAAGAGTGTAATAATTAAACAAGGGATATTTTATGAGTAAATCAGCCAAGATTTTTATGAGCGCGGTTGTAGTGGCAACTGCTATTACGGCTGTGCCAGTGTCAGCCCAAAAAGTGCCTGGTGCAAACGCAGAGGTTAAGGCTGCTAAAGTGCAAGCTAGATGCGACACTTTGACAACCAAAATAGATAATCACATAAGTAGAGCGAATGCAGCCATAAATAAACAAGCAGCTGTATATGATAAGCATGACGCTAGGGTAGATGTTTTAATCAATAAAGCGAAGACTGCTGGGTTGAATACATCAAAAGCTGAGGCAGATCTAGCTACATGGGAAGCCAAGACTGCAGCTATCAAGACAGCTAGGGATAAAGTTATATCTGATTTGAATACCATCAAATCTCAGCAATGTGTTGACCAAAAAGAACAATACAAACAGGGATTGGCTAGCGCCAAGACCTCATTGTCAAGTATTCGTGCAATGCAAAATGACAGGAAGGCCTATTTCAAATCTACAGTTAAGCCAGATTTACAGGATCTAAGAAATCAGCTAAAAAACCAATAAACCAAAACAAATAAATGCAAACAGAAAAAGCAGCAATACAAGAAGTCAAAGAGGGTAACTCTGATGCCTATAGATTAATCGTTGATAGGTATCAGAGGGGCCTATGCATCTACTTAGCTAATATGTTGAATGATGAAATGCAGGCCGAAGATATTGCTCAGGAAGCTTTCATGAGGGCATACAGTAAAATTAATACCTATAACCCGAACTACGCTTTCTCTACCTGGCTTTATAGAATTGCTAGAAATCTTGCACTAAGAGATATTTCAAAAAACAACAAGAACATTGCTGAGCTTGACGAGAATTTTGAAACTAAAGAAATATCAGATTCTGCTCACGAGGAAATATTGCGAGATGAGCAGAAAGCAAGTGTCCAAAAAGCAATATCGAGACTCAAGCCTGAGTACCGCGAAGTAATAATTTTGTATTATTGGAATAACTATTCTTATGAAGAAATATCGCAGATAATCAATAAACCCATCGGCACAGTCCGAACATGGTTATTTAGATCAAAAGAAATGATCGGAAAGGATTTAAATGGATAAATTAGATAAACAAATTGCAGATGCTAGTCCAGAGTACCAGCCCAACGCTGACTTTACTCAAAATACAATGCAAAAAATTCATGACAGTCAAACATATAGAAAAAGAACATGGTTTAAGCCATTTGCTTTTTCAGCTGCTGCGGCCTTGCCTTTGCTTGCAGTTGTCTTCATTTTTGCAGGCATAAACCATAACCAGACACAGAAAGTATCTACTACAGCCAAACCGGTATCCACCACCAGCCAGCAGTCCACATCTAAAAACGTTAATTCAGCTAATGCTCAGACTGCCAATGAATTCGACGTAGCTATCAGTCAATTAGACAGCGAAGTCAGTAACTATGCTATAAGCTACTCAGAAACATCATTGGATAACATAAATCAATAGTTAGATTTGAAAGTTAATTCATCAATTACCATTGAATTAATTTTTTTATCAGCAACCGTTACGGGGCTACCATCTTCCTTGTATTCGGTTTGCTGGTCACCATCAAAATGCTCCAGCATAATTTTACCAGCAATCTTTGCAACGTCCTGCGCCACAATCATTTCTTTTTCGTATTTACTCATACTCTAATCTTAGCAAAACAAACTAAATGCTATGCATGAATTTTGAAAAACTATATAATCTTAAAAAGATAAGAAACATAATTCAATGATTAGCCAAAATTTTATTTACCTATCCTTGCTGTTTGCCGTAATAGGTTACGGCGGATACATTATTGACACCTGGAAAGGCAAGACCCAGCCAAATAGGGTTTCGTGGTCTCTTTGGGCATTAGCGGCTTTGGTCACACTTGGTTCACAGCGTGAGCTCGGAGGCGGCATAGTTTTGCTATACACCGCTATGCAAGTAGTCCTGCCATTTACTATTTTTGTTGTTTCATTTAAAGACAAGAAGGCCTATTGGAAATTAACAAAATACGACTTTATGTGCGGACTAGTCTCTTTTATAGGTATAGCAC
>JBAXMV010000090.1:0-2286 GCA_037134095.1 bacterium
ATCTTTTGATGACATCCTCAGTGATCTAGGTGATGATCCCGCCATCCCTGATCCGCATGGCATTCGCAAAAATCCCAGAGCAACAAAGCCACAATTCAGTGCCCCAATTGCACCAAAGCAAGGGCTTCTAACTGAGCTATCCCTTCCATTTGATGCAAAGAGTAAATGGTTTTTTCTAGCCCTTGGAGGGATTATTGTTGCCCTTAGCCTTGGACTATTTTGGGTCTTTGAGTCTCACAAAGCGGACTCTCAAGCATCGCTGGAAGAGATGAATAAGCAAATAAGTGCAATGAAAAAAGATCTGACTTTTGCTATTCAAAGCTGGGAGGATGATCAAGATGAGTTATATACAATAATGGATAAAATTGAAGTAAGTATTCACTCTAGATTAGTATCTGCTACCCCCCAAAAGGTATTTAAGGCTCCAGCACCCCACCCACATGAAGCGGAGCTTCGGCATTGGCGTTATTTAGGCATCACCCGAATAGGGGTGGTTGAACAAGCTTTTTTCCATACGGGTAACAAGACGGTCATGTTCAAAAAAGAGGATCTTGTTCTAGGGGAGTGGCGCTTGAGCCAAGTCCAAAAAGAAGCCGCTATTGTCACCCACCCCAAGGGTAAATCCATTACCTTGAAATCATCCCAAAGCGAATGAACTCAGTGCAAATAAAGCGGCAATTTAGCACCTCTCTCATGGCCCTCTTATTGGCTTTTTTCACCTTATCTGTCAGCGAAGCAGCCCTCGAAAATACCCATCCAAAATCCTTGGCTGAAACGCCGATTAGTCTTCAATTTGGCAATATTGAAGTTAGCGAGCTATTGCAAGTTCTAGCGAAATTAGGTAATACCAACTTTCTACTCAGTGAGTCCATTCAAGGCAAGATCTCAATTGACCTCAACAATACCCCCTGGCAAACAGCACTTCATTCCATCCTTGCAAGCCGAGGATTGCGTTTAGTCCGAAATGGCGATATTTACTGGATTGGGCTGCATAGTGAAATTGCTGCTTTTTTAAAATTTCGCCGTGAAGATGCCGCCCTTCCTTTTGGAGGAGATCATATTAATAGCCCACGTCAAATCCTGATCGAGGCCAGGATCGTTGAGGCTGACCAACGCTTTGCCCGGGAATTAGGTATCAAACTGGGATATCAGGCAAATGGGATTGGTAATCACCCCGATCAGAAGTTGAGTGGGAACTTCGATTTAGCAGGGGCAGGTCTCAATGGTTTTAATCCTGCCACTCTGGCAGCTACCCTCGTATCTAAAAATGCTAGCCGCTTACTACAAATGGAACTATCTGCCCTAGAGTCGGATGGGCAAGGAAAGATTCTATCCAACCCCCGCATCATGACGGGTGACCAAGTGAAAGCTACCATTGAGCAAGGAACAGAGCTGCCTTATCAAACTACCTCCCAAAATGGTAGCAAACTGCAGTTCAGGAAGGCTAACTTACGTCTGGAGGTCCTTCCCAAAATTCATCCCGATGGAAAGATTTCGATGTTGGTGGGGATCAATAAAGACACTATTGGCATGAAAACGGAGCAAGGTTACGCCATTGACACCAAAAGCCTGAGTTCAGAAGTCACTGTAGAGAATGGCGGCACAGCCATTATTGGCGGGATTTTTCAAACCACTGAGCGCGAAGATGAAGTGAAGATTCCTTTACTTGGAGATATTCCACTCATTGGCCATTTATTCCGCCATAAATCCAAGTTGGCAGATAAAACTGAGCTATTAGTCTTTTTAACTCCCACCGTACTAGACAAACCCTAATAAAATCAAAGGGTGAATTCTTCATCCAACAATATCTTTCTTATTGGCCTCATGGGCGCCGGCAAGTCGACCGTCGGTAAGTTACTGGCAAAGAAATTAGGTCGCCGCTTTCTAGATGCCGACCACATCATTGAGGAGCGTTGTGGCGTCAAAATTCCCGTGATTTTTGAGATGGAAGGCGAGGACGGCTTTCGCAAACGCGAAGCTCAGGCTATTAAAGATGCCGCCTCCGAGAACGATCTAGTGTTAGCAACCGGTGGAGGCGCGGTACTACTTTCCGAAAATCGCCAAGCGCTTAGTGAACGTGGCACAGTGATTTATCTTCATGCCAATCCTATGGAGTTATTTCATCGCACTAGAGGTGGTGAAGGCAGGCCCCTACTAAAAAATGGTGATGCCAAGAAAATTCTAGAAAATTTATATTCGATTCGCGATCCCCTGTATCGAGAAATCGCCGATCATGTCATTGAAACTGGCAAGCCCAGTGTGAATCAATTGGTCAATACCTTAATC
>JBAXMV010000091.1:0-2271 GCA_037134095.1 bacterium
TACCGTCGTCGTCATTACTTTAACGGGGAAATCGCGATGGTTTACAGTTGCAATAACATCGACGAACGCGCTAAATTACTATGTATATCAGTACAACAAGAACCATCACGCGGCATTCTACTACAGCTCTTACTGTGGACGTGTCAACAGCGATTATTTCGGGACGAATGGCACATTCGCAGTGCATTATGTCCCTGGAGGAGGTCCATTTACCGCTGTACTGAAGCTGCGCGGATCTGATCGCACAGTGTCGTTTTCCGTGAATGGAGTGCCTCAAGACGGCGTGTGGGCACTGCCGACCACCGAGTTCTATTACATTATGCTTGCGACAAACAGCGGTGGTACCATTGCAGTGACCGACGTGTCAGTTGCGACTGTTTAGTGAATGGAGTGCAGCAGAGCGGTGTGTGGGCACTGCCCACCACTGACGCCTTCTACCTCATGCTCGCGACGGACCGCGACAGCGGCAACAACATTGCGGTGACGGACGTATCAGTGTCTGCAATGGAATCGTTATAAAAATAAAAAAAATAAGTTTATTTATTTATGCAGGGGCATTTCAGAACGGGTGTGTGACGCCCCACATGCCAACCGTCAACAAACTTACTTTTAAAAACCTCGTACAGGATGGCAATGGCTTCATGTTGCTGAAAATACAACGAAAACGAGCGCGCGACCTTACGCTGCCTCAACCTTAACCATGCCGTCGTTAATTACGAACATCGTTCCTAAAACTTGTTTGGTGTGTCTGCGTACGGCGTGCTCGGCGCGTATATCTTTATCACAAAACCCGTACTCGTGGACAACTAGACTTAGCGTTAACTCGCCCGCTTGAACCGCGCCAATAATATCAGCGCCATAATTGAATTCAAATTGAAGCGGACACCACACCAGAGCGACCACTGGAATTCCAGGACCCGCGTCACTACCATACAAATTGGCCGAAAGCGCAATACATGTCGTTGTAGCGTCATACTGTAAATCATCAGTGCCAAAATTGCCAGTTGTCTGCTCCATGTGCGGAAATGTTGGTGAGCGTCCTACAGATGTTTCATACCCTTGCGCGTTGCACAGCTCTTCGCCACTTGAAACTGTAATGCATTCAGTTTCAAATGGTTTAAATTTGTACGTAACTTGACGAATACTGTTAAGCAGCTCGGCGGCCCGCGGCCCCGATGCGTGCAAATAAAAGCCATTTACCCAGTCAAACGATCGTATCCCGACTAACGGTATGGATGTAGAAGGATCGGTGCATGCGTCAACATTGATTTTTTCTGACCGTGCTGCTAACGTGTGAAAAACATTGTCTTGCATAGGTGTTATATTACGTTCAATCGACAAAAAATACCAAAAAGGCAACAAACGCACACGGCCTTTAAGAGCCGGAAGGAGACCGCGTCGTCACGTGGTATAAGGGTTTTCTCACGCGGTTGACGCCATGCATCAGTTATTGTGTGCACACAAATGTAACGTAACAAATGCTTGAGCCCCCGACCATGCCGACCCTTGCTCAAGCATGTGCAACGAACAGTTTGTTGGGCGAATCCTTGCAGGCGCTGTCGTTCCGCCAAATTGCGACTCAGTTCGAAAGTCTTATCGTCAAGAAGATATTTCCGGACTACAGATGCGCACCATTTTTGTGTTCCTCGTTGAAAAAGGTGCTCGCGATGCTGGCGCCCGACGCCGCAGCTCCCAAGCACGTCAAGTTTCGGCGGGACGTTGATGACAAGTACGGCGATAGAGCATCCGCTCGGATGTGGCGCATGTTGCATGCGCTTGACGAGCGCCACGATCTCGTGTCATGTATTTCCATTGTGAAAAGGGCTGGCGATGAGATAGTTTACCCGCGTGCTGTCTTATCGGCTGGGGTGGCTGCTCGCGAGACAGTTCTTGCTAATGCTGACACGGATGGCACCCAAGCTGCACTACAGGCAGTTTTTGACGCGTACGACGATGCCGAAAATATGTAGTTCGAGTTTTTATTTTTTTTTGCAGTTGACCGGTTTTTGAATTTGTGGGTAAAAAAAATATATTTTGCATTTCGTCTCACATTCTTTTTTTTAAGTTTCGTTGACACACTAACTTCTATGGCGTGCATTATAACAATTTTTGCCAATCTGCCATCCGGTGCCAAGCACACGTTCGCGGTTTCTTCAAACGCAACATTGGCCGATTTTCGACGTACACTTCTAAAAGTTGTCGGACAGACACCTGCGGGTTACAAGGACAGTTTTCGATTGCACAGCCATGATGGTGTGGAGGAGCATGACG
>JBAXMV010000092.1:0-2212 GCA_037134095.1 bacterium
TCATGTGGATGAATCCATAGTGGATCAAGCATCTCCAAATTTATTTGGCAGTTTTCAAAGCACTGATGATAATTCAAAATCATTAAGGTCTGTTGACATTTCATCTTCCGAAGCCCTACGTCCCGCGACTTGTTCGCTGGATCCAGAGATCTTGCTCAATGCACAACACGATTGCACAGAGATGAATCGAACTGATAGGGGTCGGAACGACCGTATGGTCGCCCCGCCCTCCACACCGGACATACGGTTCTCCCGTATCCGGCGTTCCAGTCGGTAGTTTCCTCATCGGGGCCGGCTCGCTAACTCAGCATGGGCTTCTTTCATTGTGAACAGCCCTAGCGTTGCGAAGAAGGAATTTGGCCATTGTTTATGATCATTGAAACATCGCCCCATTCCTGGGCGTTTGTCTTGTTTGCGCAGTATCGCTCTAAGTCGTCGCCGTACGAATCCGTCTATCCCGCTGAATGTCCATCGATGCGCATGCTTAAAATACCCAAACCATCCTATTAACGTTGGATTAAGACTTTTAATCACACTCTCCATTGATTGACCCACTGCACGTTTTGTCCGTTTCCGAATTGTATCGCGCAGCTTCTTCATGCTGGTTTTCCGAACCCTTCGGTTTCCACACTCAAAACGATACCCAAGGAACTCAAAACCCTCTCCTTCGATGGTACAATTACCAATGCGCGTTTTATCTGGATGCAACGTTAACCCATTCTCTACCATCCACTGCCTCACTTCAGCAAGAGCTTTATTCGCTTCGTCTTCTGTGTTGCAGAGGGTGACAAAATCGTCGGCGTAACGTACCATTCGATAACCTTTACTGGTCATTAATACATCCAAATCGTGTAAGTATATGTTGGCGAGAAGGGGGCTTAAGACCGCTCCAGCGGGTGTCCCCTTGTCCGGTGTCCACGATTTACATTCTTCTATGATTGCTTGATCCAGAAACGCCTGCACTAGGTCAAGTATCTTCCCATCGGCTATCCGCGCCCGAACCCGCTCCATCAGCCTGTCTTTTGGAATGCTGTCAAAATACTTTTGCACGTCAGCATCGACAACCCATACAGACCCTCCTTTAAGCAGCTCATCTACCTCTCTGAGCGCGTCTTTCGCGCCAAGTCCTGGGCGAAATCCGTAACTCATCGATAAGAAATCTTGCTCGAAGATTGGCTCTAGCGTCATCTTTACCGCCGCCTGAACAATGCGATCCTTCACACAAGGAATTCCCAGTGGTCTTTGTGTGCCATCTCCTTTCGGTATGTACACGCGTCTCACTGCCTCTGGCTTGTAACTGCCATCCCTGAGTGCTTCTTGCAGCTCAATCAAGCATCTATCTTTCATCCCCTTAAACCGCTCAATGGTAACGCCGTCAACACCGCCAGCACCCTTATTCTTGCTCACTAATTCCCAAGCTCTTTCAAGAGTACTGCTACGCCATACCTTATCCCATAAACTAAACCACTTTCCTCCTTTGACCCCACTTACAAGGGCCGCCAACATGCGCTCTGTCCATACCACGGTTTCCGCCTTGCCTCTCATAAACAAAGTTTTGGCCTCTGATTCTTGTTTAGCTTCTAGCACTTACGAATCTCCACTTATTGGTACCTTGGTATCGCTTTCACGCATCCACCTTCCTACACCACTTTCCTAGCCCTAGTTTATTGCTAGGATTCTTAGAGCCCTAATCGAGATATCTTCGTATCTCACCGTTCTGTGGCACGCCACTCCCAGTGACCCAGTCAGTACTATTGGTGCGCTGACTCCTGCCTTACGTTCACAGCATAGACAGGTATCCCCGCTTACATACGTAACACCTTCCCATCGTTCAGTCCTCAACCACAACACGTGTCTCATCATCGCTTTAACCGCCACTATAGCGTGATAAGTGTTTTCCAAACTTCGCCCTGGAATCGCAGGCTCGTCATCCCCGTGCTGCCGAAACAGGTTTCTCATCGTATAGACCGATGGTTCACTTCCAGTTACTCTCCACCCTGCCTCTCGGCAACGCAGTTACTTTCAATTTCAGAGCTTATGGCTTACTCTGGAGCGGACTTGCACCACTCTGATGTTACGCCCTCACGGGCGTACGATTCCGCGAACAAGTCGCACAACGTAGGCGAATTGATTATGTGACAACCGGATAGGCATGCTAATTTCAGCCATACTGTGCGCGGTCAACATCTGCTGTTTTTCTTTTAACCTAGAT
>JBAXMV010000093.1:0-2203 GCA_037134095.1 bacterium
GTTTTATGTAAAAACCAGACGACGAATTGAAGCATTAATGATGGTGATGACTCTTTGTTTGATGGTGTATAATTTTGCTCAATATCGTGCTCGACAAGCATTACAAGAAACAAATGAAACTGTACCTAATCAGGTAGGAAAACCGATCAATAACCCAACGTTGAAATGGATTTTCCAAATAATGGAGGGGATATCTATTGTCAAAACAAGCACAGAAGCAATCATTACAAATATTGATGTATTAAGATGCAAAATAATACGGTTGTTTGGTGTTACTGCTTGCCAGATTTATGGATTGCAACCGGAGTTAGCCGAAGTGTAAATCATGCCCGCAATAGAATCGAATCGGATTGTTTTTACAGGGCTATGCAGTTGACTAACCCAGACACTATATGTAGTATTTGGCGATATGAATATCTACCCGAAAAATGTGGTCGAACTGATGGATCTTTTTCCAACCGAAGAAGCATGTTTAGAATACCTAACCCTGATACGTTGGCCTGATGGCTATGTTTGCGTACGCTGCGATGGCAAAGATGTTTGGAAAATGAGTAGCGGATTATATCGTTGCCAGGCATGTCGATATGCTGGATCGGTCATTTCTGGAACACTTTTTCAAGACACACATAAACCTCTTAGACTATGGTTTCAAGCGATTTGGTATGTAGTGAGCCAAAAAAATGGTGTTAGCGCACTTGGTCTCCAAAAGGCGCTTGGGCTGGGTAGTTATCACACGGCATGGGAGTGGTTACATAAACTACGTCGAGCGATGGTGAGGCCTGGTCGTGATAAATTAAGTGGCATTGTTGAAGTGAATGAAGCCCATATCGGCGGTGAACACACTGGTAAAAGAGGCCGTGGCGCGGAAGGAAAAACATTAGTGTTGATAGCAGCAGAAGACACTGGCAAAGGTATCGGTCGCATTAGGCTATCTACAATCAGCGATGCATCTGGCGATGTGCTGACAAACACTATTCAACAAATGGTTGCAACGGGCAGTACAATACGCACTGATGGTTGGAGTGGATACAGTGGGTTGAGTAATAATGGATATATTCATTTGCCGACTAGCAACAATAATGTGAAGGAAGAAGATGCCATTCAGATTGCCCATCGTGTTGCATCACTACTTAAACGTTGGATAGTTGGCACGCACCATGGAGCCATTGCCCACAAAAATTTACCATATTACCTTGATGAGTTTACTTTTCGATTTAACCGAAGAACATCTAGCTCAAGGGGAAAACTTTTTTTACGATTAATACAACAGGCTCTCGAAATTGACCCTGTGCCAGCAAATTCGCTAAACACTATATGTAGTGGTTAGGTCGGTAAACTGCATAGCCCTGTTATGAAATTCACTCTGATGTTTATGAAGCAATTACCAGAGAAAAACGCATCAAAAAGTGGAACAGACAATGGAAAATAAACCTAATTGAGCAAACTAATTCTCAGTGGCTCGACTTGAGCATTGGTTTATTTTGATGGATGGTTGCCCGCCTGCGCGGGCATGACAGATTTTTTGTCATGCACAGCTTAATTAATCCGCTTCGCTAAAAAACAATAGGAAGGAACTTTACTATCATTGTAATTAATTACATCAATCAGCGATAATAAGCAGCAGAGCCACTTGGCAAGATAAAGACCGTTTTCTCAGTGGTGCTTTATGCCCGTTGTACAGCTTGGTCACAGGAGTTTGCGGTGACAATATTGGTGAAGCTAAAAGCTATCCCGTCTAGAAGAGTGCTTTTTTTGTCAACTCCTGCTGCTAATGGCTCTACTAACGAGCAATTATGAGGCAATGACACGTGAAAAACAACAAACAAAAAAAGCTAGCGATGCCAGTTTCTTTTAATAAAGATGCTGCTGGTATTGATATCGGTGGGGCATTTCATTTTGTAGCAGTTCCTAGCGATCGAGATGAAAAAGCAGTTCGAAAGTTTGATAATTTTACATCAGATCTTTATCAACTTGCTGATTGGTTATTAGCTTGCAAGATCAAAACGGTTGCCATGGAGTCAACGGGAGTTTATTGGATCCCGATTTATGAAATACTGGAGGCACGGGGATTTGAAGTCATTTTAGTCAATGCTCGGCATATAAAAAATGTTCCTGGACGTAAATCTGATGTTATTGATTGCCAATGGATTCAGCAGCTGCACTCCTATGGACTGCTTCGCGCATCATTTCGTCCTGAGCACAC
>JBAXMV010000094.1:0-2193 GCA_037134095.1 bacterium
AAAGTTCTAGAAATAGTGAACCTCTCAGGCAAAGAAAAACGTATGCCCAATGAACTTTCGGGCGGTGAGCGTCAGCGTGTAGCGATTGCTCGCGCCATAGTACGTCAACCACGCATATTAATTGCCGACGAACCGACGGGTAACTTAGACCCCAAAAACGCCTGGGACATAATCAAGATTCTTGAAAAAATTAACAGATACGGTACCACCGTTTTGCTGACCACTCATAACCAAGACATTGTTAATAAACTTAAAAAGCGAGTTATCACAATCGCTAACGGCAAAGTTGTAAGTGACCGAGCAAATGCTAACTACTTTAAGGATTAATGATGCACAGAAAACTAACTACACTATCTAGAATTTTCGAAACCGGCATAGTTAATTTTATGCGCAATGTAACTCTAGCTGTGGCAGCCATGGCAGTGATGGTTGTTACTCTGACGATCGTACTATTCTCGCTCATAACCAATGCAACTTTCGTAAATACGATTGCTCAGATTACCAACAAGATCAGCGTATCCGCTTACCTAAATGACACTACTACCGACGCTGAAGCAGTAAAGCTAGTGGCAGCACTCAAAAAACAACCCGAAGTCAAAAAGGTAGTATATCTTAACAAAAAAGAAGCCCTCGCTAACTACGTTACCCAAAACAAGGGCAATGCTAATTTGGTCACAGCAGCAGCCGAAGTAGGCAACCCGATCCCAGCAACGATTCAGGTTTACCCAAACGACCTCAATCAAATTAATGAAATTAAAAACTTCTTAGTTAAGCCTCAGTACAAAAAATTGCAGACCCCAGAATCACCATCATATAATGGCGATCGCAAGCAGGCCATCGATAACATTACCCATGCCACAAATGTACTGCGCAAAATTGGTATTGTATCGATCGTTATTTTCTCAGTAATCTGTGCGCTAATTATTTTCAATACCATCCAAATGGCCATATTCAATAGACGCGAAGAAATTAGGATTATGCGACTACTCGGAGCCAGCACAAGCTACATCAGGGGACCATTTATTGTAGAGAGCGCAATCTATGGTTTATTGTCAGCGATCTTCTCCGTTCTCATAATTAACTCGGCATTTTTGGCTACCTCAAATGCTCTGCAGGCTAGCAGTTTAGGTCTTCTAGACATCAATTATGCGAGCCTATATTTCAGTAGTCATTTCTTGCAGTTTTTGACTCTACAAGTAGCAATCGGTATAATAATAGGCACGGTATCTTCAACAGTAGCGACCAGCCGTTACCTTAAATTCAAGACTAAATAACAAGCAAAACGATCCTAAATTAACTGTGGCCTAGTAAGCGTGCGGTGGTTAGTATCGGAATAGGAGAGGGATGACGAATTTGACCGGTTATGGTAAAATCGTAAGTGTAATCAAAAAACAAAAACAGATGATAAATAAACTCAACGACTACCCTAAATTATTATCCCGTCTTAAAATTGCAGTCTTTTCTCTAGCTCTTGCGGGCCTACTAGGCGGTGCAGCGGTAGTTCATGCCGATCAATTCGACGCACAAATAAATGACTTAAATTCTAAAAACAGCGATGCCAGAAATGCGCTTGGTGGACTTTCAGCTAAAGTCGGCAGTTATCAGGAAAAGATTGCTCAACTACAATCCCAGGTAAGCAGTGTAGAAGCAGCCTTGAGTGCTAGCCAGTCTAGACAAGCCGTGCTGCAAGATCAGATTACAGCAGCCAAGGCCAAGATTGCCTTGCAGCGTAAGTACCTAGGTGAAGATATAAAAGCCATGTATGTCGATGGTCAATTAAGCACCATTGAAGCATTAGCTACCAGCAAAAACCTAGGTGACTACATCGATAAAGAAGAGTATCGCACGGCTGTACAGAATAAAATTAATGCTAGCATCAAGCAGATAGCAGTCCAGCAAGAAGCCCTGCAAAAGCAAAAAGCCGAACTTGACGGTTTAGTCGCTGCCCAGCAACAACAACAGCAATTACTCGCCGGTAAGCGCAACGAACAGCAGCAGATGCTTTCATATAACCAGTCACAACAAGCTGGCTACAATCAGCAAATATCTTCCAACAACACTAAGATTGATGCCTTGCGCCGCCAACAAGTTGCCGCCAACAGCCGCTTTATCGGTAGTTACGGCACAGGCTCCGGTGCTACATGTGGCGGTGGATATCCTGGCTGGCTATGTAACGCTTCCCAAGACTCAATA
>JBAXMV010000095.1:0-2183 GCA_037134095.1 bacterium
ACTGACTACTATCACCCACAAAGTGAAGCATGTCTGGCGTGGAATGATCCAGCAGTGGGCATTGAGTGGCCACTACCAGCAGGAATATCACCCAATATGAATGCTAAAGATGCGGCAGGCTTGCATTGGGACCTTGCGCCGAAGTTTTAAGCTCCTATGAGCAATTTACCCTCCAACAATCTGATTTCTTCCCCAAAAATTCTACTGGTGAAACTCTCTTCACTGGGCGATGTATTGCATAACTTACCAATTCTTTGGGATTTACGGGCACGTTTACCGGGTGCACAAATTGATTGGGTAGTTGAGGAAGGGTATGTGCATTTACTTGAGCCTCTTTTAAGTAGAGATGGATTTAAAGGCATTGATCACATCATTCCATTTGGGTTACGTCGCTGGAAAAAGAATCTGTTGAAACCCTCTACATGGCAGCAATTCTTTGCATTTAAGAAGCAATTGCAGGCAACTCAATACAACTACATTATTGAAACTCAAGGTCTTTTAAAGTCAGCATTAGTTTGTGCTCTAGCTAATAAATCCAGTGATACTGTGATTGCAGGACTTGCTAATGCTACGCAATTTTCTGGATATGAGCCTATTGCTAAATCTTTCTATAACCAGTGTGTACAAGTGCCTATTGACTGCCATGCGGTTGATCGCTCCCGCCGAGTAATGTGCTCCGCGCTAGACTGGCCCTTACTAGAGCGAACAAATACGCCCTTGTTCTACCCAGAATCCTTTACTGATGCGCTGCCTGAAAAGAAAATAGAAGGTATAAAAAGCCCTTATGTATTATGTTTTCACTCAACTGCAAGAGCGGCTAAGCGTTGGTCAAATCAACACTGGATCACTTTAGGAAAAGCACTTTCTACTCGTGGCTACCAAGTGGTCTTACCTTGGGGGAATTCTAGTGAGAAGGTAGTGAGTGAAGAAATTGCCAAGCAAATACCAGGTTCGTTCGTCCCTCCGGCATTTTCAATTGGAGATGCTTTTTCTGTTATTGCTGATGCTGCACTCACTGTCGGTGTTGATACTGGCCTGACGCATTTAGCTGCAGTATTGGGTAAGCCGACTGTAGAAATTTATTGTGATTCACCGCTCTGGAAAACTGAGGGCTATTGGGCCAAAAATATTTATAATGTTGGTGATATTGGGTCTCCACCAAGCACTTCAGAGGTAGTAGGTGCTGCCTTGAGTTTGCTGCCCTGATTTAACGCAGCAAAGTATTAATGGAGATTAAATCTTCATCTGATAAGGCAGCGGCATGCGCTTTTAATTTAATCGCATTCAAGATGGTGCTGTAACGTGCTTGTTGAAGCTGTGATCGAGTGGTAATGACGGTATCAAGGGCAATCAATACATCAATATTGATTAAGGTGCCCACTTGGAACCCAAGTTTGCTTGACTCTAGAGCAGAGCTTGATGAGCGTTCAGCAGCTTCAAAAGCCTTAACACTAGCAAGTCCACCATAAAAACCAGTAAACGCCGTTCTCGTATTTTGGGCTGCAGTACGACGAGCATTGTCATAGTTTGCTTTAGCTTGATCTACGAGCGCAGCATTTTGACGAATGACTGAACTATTGAATCCACCTGATACCAAAGGTATTGTCATTTGCAGTGCGATAGTGTTATTAAAGACATTGGTATTAGCTGGGGTATAACTATTAGGTGTACCGTTTGAAGTGTTGTATCCACTAGTTCCCACAAAGTTTACTGATGGGTAATTTAAAGCTTGCGCAGAGCGGTAAGTACTCTCGGCAAGACTGACTGAAAGTTGAGTGGCTAAGACATTAAAGTTTGCCGCTTCTGCTTGGTTAATCCAATCATTCAAGGTTTGACCTGGAGGTAATTGAGGATTAACAGACTCAGCAATTGGAATGCCCCTACTATCTTTGTTTTTAGAGCGTGGATCCTTCAAAACACCATCAATTTTAGCCTCCTTCACTAGAGGTCTAATAGGACCAACCGGACGTCCAACCAATTGCTCTAATACTCCGCGCTTTACGATGAGATCTGCTTGTGCTGCGATTTCTTGGGAGTTAGCTAAATCAAGAGCGGCTTGCGCTGTGTTGACATCAACAATGGTGGCAAGCCCCGCATCAAATTTAGCTTGAGCAACATCTAACTGCTGTTTAATTAAGTCTTTTTTATTGAGGAATAGCTCAACGTTATCTTGACTCGTGAGC
>JBAXMV010000096.1:0-2089 GCA_037134095.1 bacterium
CTGAAGACTATGCTCAGGCTGACGAACTTTTCAATGCCGAGTACGCCTATTTTTCTAGTACTTCAAGCAGTTGGCTAGACCATGCTTCTTCTTATGCAAAAATGGCGATTGATCGATTTCAACTAAGTGATAAAAGTTATGTTATTGAAATTGCCTCTAACGACGGCTATTTACTCAAAAACTTTGTAGCCTCTGGTATTCCCTGTTTAGGTATTGAGCCAACCGATAGCACAGCAGATTCTGCAGAAATTCTAGGTGTTCCAGTGTTACGGGAATTCTTTGGTGATGCTCTGGGAAAACAGTTGGCTAATAATAACCAGCAAGCAGATCTGATTGTGGGGAATAATGTCTATGCTCATGTACCTGATATCAATGATTTTACTCATGGCCTCAAGGCAGCTTTAAAACCGGAGGGTACTATCACGCTGGAATTTCCACACCTGATGCGTCTGATAGAGTACACCCAGTTTGATACGGTATATCATGAGCACTTTTCATATCTTTCACTCTACACAGTTCAGCATATTTTCAATACTGCTGGCTTACGAATCTGGGATGTTGAGGAGCTAGCTACGCACGGTGGAAGTTTGCGTATCTATGGTTGCCATGCTAAAGATATGCGTCCAAGTGCTAAGGCTGTAGGGATCCTACTTGCTGAAGAAGCTAATCGTGGCCTAAAAACCCTTCCTATATATCAAAATTTTCAGCAAAAAGCGGACAAAGTTAAAGATAATCTGCTTTCTTTTTTGATCGAGCAAAAGCGAGCTGGTAAAAAAGTAGCTGCCTATGGAGCTGCAGCAAAAGGTAATACACTTCTTAATTATGCTGGTGTTAAACCCGATTTGTTGCCTTTCGTATGTGATGCTGCCCCAGCTAAGCAGGGTAAATTCATGCCGGGTAGTCATATCTCGATCTTAAGTAGAGAAGTGCTATTTGAAAATGATTTAGATTACATATTGATCTTACCGTGGAACATTGCAGATGAAGTTCGAGATCAGAATGTTGTGTTGATAGAAAGAGGCATACGATTCGTTACGGCTGTGCCGGAATTAAATGTCCTATGATAGAGATTGATCCCTCTGCACATATTTCTTCTTTAGCCGATATTGAAGACTCAACCTTCGGTAGTAGAATTATTTTTGGTCCCGGCGTAGTCATAGATAGCTTTGTCAAGATTAAGCCTGCGGGGGGCATGGGTAATGTAGTTATTGGGCGAAATTCTATAATTAATTCCGGGTGTGTAATTTATATAGGTAACGGCATCCAAATCGGTGAGGATGTTGCAATAGCAGCCAATTGTGTTTTGGCCCCTGTAAATCACGAATTCAAAGAAAAAAATCGCACTATTCGACAGCAAAGGTTTCAGCAATCTAGGGGTGGCATCTTGATAGAAGATGATGTTTGGATTGGGGCTGGAACAGTTCTGTTGGATGGTGCAATTCTGCGGAAAGGCTGTGTCATTGGCGCACTGTCCTTAGTTCGCGAAGAGGTACCCGCTTACAGTATCCAAGGTGGCAATCCTTTATCTCTATTAGGTTGGCGTACATGAAATTTACAATATTTGGTGCTAGTGGTTTTGTTGGCTCCAATTTAACAGAGCATCTACGAGGTAGCGGGCATGAGGTTTTTGCACCTGATCGAGATGTAATTCCAACTCCAGATATGCGTTTGGGACATGTAATTTACGCTATTGGCCTCACAGGTGATTTTCGCATCCGTCCATTTGACACCATAAATGCTCATGTAACCGAACTTGCCAAGAGAATGCAGAATGCCTCATACGACTCCTGGCTTTATCTGTCGAGCACTCGTATGTACAGTGGCTCAGAAGAGAACGTTAGTGAGGAAGACCCAATTGTTGCGACTCCTGGACTGAATGGTATTTACGATATTAGCAAGCTTCTAGGGGAGGCACTTTGTTTGGCACTCAATGAACCTACAGTCCGTATAGTAAGACTATCCAATATTTATGGTGATAATCAAAGTCGCCATACTTTTCTTGGATCTTTGCTTGTGGATGTAGCTGCTGGGCACAAGATCAATATTGAAGAAGCATGTCAGTCATCCAAGGATTACATCTCTATTACTG
>JBAXMV010000097.1:0-2051 GCA_037134095.1 bacterium
CCACGAATGCGTCAATGCAATAAAAACCGACGTTGTGACGAGTAAGATCATACTCTTGCCCAGGGTTGCCTAAGCCTACAATTAAAATGTTTTTATTGTTGCCAACAGTGTAGTAATTAGTTGGGTCGCTAGTTTGTGGTCTTTGCTGAAGCCATGACATATATCTATTTTAGCTTATATTTTCGAGTTTACGCTTTGCAGCTTCACGGGCATTAGCGTGTGACGGAGACTTACCATTCTTGTGAGTCACGTGTTTCTCGATAAACCACATTTGAATTGGCGTGCCACTATAGTCATAGGTTTCGCGCATTTTGCGCTCTAGAAACCTCTTGTAGCTCCAGTGAACGAACTTTGAATGGCTACAAAATATTTTAAAGGCTGGAATAGGATTGTCATCTTCTTGGACAATATAGTTCAGTTTAGGGTTGCGATTCTTGAGGCCGGCTGGTGGATGCATATCGACTGCTTGCCTAAGCCATTTATTGAGCTCTGGAGTTGCGATGCGCTTCGCTCTTTGCTCGTCAATATCTAGCGCTAAATCAAAGATCTTTGTTACATTTTGACCTGTTATAGAGCTTGTAAAAATCAAAGGCGCCCAAGGCACGAAATCAAAGTTACGAGCTATTTTTGGCGCAATATCATCTCTTGTGAAAGCATCTTTATCTTCGACTGAGTCCCATTTACTGACAACTAGTATCAGGCCTTTGCCCGACTCTTTGACCATGCCAGCAATTTTTTGGTCTAGTTGTACATTGATGTCATTTACGTCAATGAGCAGTAAGCATACGTCGGACTGTTCAATAGCAGCTAGCGCTCTGATGACGCTAAATTTTTCTATACCAACCTCAATTTTGCCGTTTCGACGAATACCGGCGGTATCGAGCAGCTCTACTTCTCTGCCCTTGTACTTAACAACTGAGTGGTTAACGTCACGAGTAGTGCCTGCTCTGTCGGCCACTATCGCTTGTTGCTTCTTGGATAAGGTGTTAAATAGCTGTGATTTACCCACGTTTGGGCGGCCAACTAAGGCTATCTTGAGGCGGTTTTCATCTTCTATAAGCGTTGCTTTAGGGATGTTCTCGACTAAAGCACTTAGGAGCTTTTCGATACCCCTCTTTTGGGTGCTGGTAGTTTTTATAATGGTTTTAATACCTAGCCTGTCAAAGAAACTGAGGTCTTGGCCTTTGGCTTTATCTACTTTGTTGATAATCAAGAAAACTGGTTTTTTGGTACGTAGTGCCATCTTGGCTACGCGGCGATCTTCTTCAGTAATTGGTACGTCTGCTTCCACCATTACCCAGATTACGTCGGCGCTATCAGCGGCCTGCACAATCTGTTCCTGGATGGTGAATTCGAATTCATCTTCGGGATCTTTGATACCAGCGGTATCTACTAGCCAGAAGTGTTGCTCCTTGTATTCGGCTTTAGCCATGATGCTGTCTCTGGTGGTACCTGCTTCATGAGCAACAATTGCTTCGCGGCGTTCTAAAATCGCGTTGAACAAACTAGACTTGCCGACATTGGCACGCCCAACAATTGCTACAATAGGAATTTTTTTGGCCATATGTTGTTATTATAACAGATACGGGCGTATTGACAAAGAATATTTATGATATTCTAGTAACTGTTTATTTCTTTTATTTGGGCTGGTGCTAATTCACCTAATTTATAATTTGCGAATGTGGTTCTGTGCAGAGCGACAACTTTATAGCCGATCGATTCAAAAGTACGTCTAATTTGTCGATTACGGCCTTCACTCATGACAACTTCCCAGTCTGTGCGATCGTCACTGCTCTTGTGCAAAATAAGCTTGCTAGGTCCATCTTCAAGCATAATACCAACATCACTTACCATTTGCTGATGCAAAGGCTCTAGAGGCTTGTTGAGGCTTATGAGGTACCTTTTTTGCTTGGCATGACTTGGATGAGTCAGCTCGTTGGCTAAATCGCCGTCACTCGTTAACAATATCAATCCAGAAGATTCTTTGTCTAAGCGGCCTATTGATTTCAGATTTTGATATTTTTCGGGTAATAATTCGTATATTGTACGGC
>JBAXMV010000098.1:0-2048 GCA_037134095.1 bacterium
CGCAAAGCTGCCCGTGCCGCTCGCGACAACAACTTGCGCAAAGGTGTGCTCGAAGGCGCTAGTATGCCCGGTAAATTGGCAGACTGCTCATCTAAGGATCCAAATAACTCAGAAATCTATCTCGTAGAGGGAGATTCAGCGGGTGGATCAGCTAAGTCTGGTCGAGATTCAAAAACTCAGGCAATTTTACCGCTCCGCGGAAAAGTCCTCAACGTCGAACGCGCCAGATTAGACCGTATGCTTGGCAACAATGAAATCGTCAGTTTAATCAAAGCACTAGGTGTAGGCATAGAAGACTCCTTCGATATTAACGGCCTCAGGTATTCCAGGATCATCATCATGACCGATGCCGATGTTGACGGTAGCCACATTTCTACCTTACTTATGACCTTCTTCTTCCGCTATATGAAGCCTGTGGTTGACGGCGGACACTTGTATCTGGCCAAGCCACCACTGTTTGAGCTAGTTAAGCCGGGTCGCAAAAGCTCAGTATTCATATATGATGAGGCCGAACTCGACAAAGTACTAGAAGAAACCATCGCAAAGCGCAAAAAAGAAGGCTCAAAAGTGAACCTCGAAGATGAGCGCGTCAAGCAAGCCGGCTTCGTAGAGCAAAAAAGGTACAAAGGTTTGGGTGAAATGGACGCTGAGCAGCTGTTTGAGACTACTATGAACCCTGAGAAGCGAGTGCTGGTACAGGTTAAAGTAGCTGACGCCGAAAAAGCCGACGCTATCTTTAATAAGTTGATGGGATCAGAAGTTGAGCTACGCAAAAACTTCATCACCGCTAATGCAAAATTTGTGAAAGACTTGGATATCTAGATGGAAGACAACGCCGAATTATTCGATACTAACCCCGAAGAATCTATGGATTCTAAGCGCGCCGGCCAAGTTCATGCTGCCGACGTACTAGACTCAGGCCACTCTAGAAGTGTTGAGCTGCGAACCGTCGAGAACGTCATGGAAGACAGCTACCTCCGTTATTCAATGAGCGTTATTATTGATCGAGCTTTGCCTGACGTGCGTGACGGGCTCAAGCCAGTACATCGCCGCATCTTATATAGCATGAACGAGGATGGCCTCAGAAGCGGCGCAAGACACCGTAAAAGCGCCAACGTTGTCGGTGCTGTTATGGGTAAATATCACCCTCATGGCGACTCCAGTATCTATGATGCTATGGTTCGTATGGCTCAGCCTTGGGCAATGCGCTACACGCTAGTAAATGGCCAGGGTAACTTCGGTTCTATGGACGGCGATCCACCAGCTGCGATGCGCTACACCGAAGCCAAGATGGCTCGTCTTGCAGATGAGGCGCTAGCCGACATCGACAAAGACACAGTCGACTTCCGAGAGAATTACGACAACACTACAACTGAACCAACCGTGCTTCCTGCTAAATTACCAAACCTACTTCTCAACGGTCAGCTAGGTATTGCTGTAGGAATGGCTACAAACATACCGCCACACAACCTAAATGAGTTAGTCGATGCTGAAGTAACCTTATTAGACAATCCAAATGCAACATTAGACGACCTGCTTGAGCA
This sequence comes from bacterium, assembly GCA_037134095.1. GTDB lineage: Bacteria > Patescibacteriota > Saccharimonadia > Saccharimonadales > UBA4665 > RGVC01. The sequence goes on from JBAXMV010000098.1 coordinate 1,545, forward strand.
CGTTAAAGGACCAGATTTTCCAACTGGTGGCATCATTTATGGCAAAGAATCAATTCGCACCGCTTACGCAACCGGCCGTGGTGGCGTGGTTACTAGAGGCGTCGCCGAAATAGTAGAAGGCAACAAGGGCCGTCATCAGATAGTTATCACCGAAATCCCTTATGCCCTCAACAAGGAAACTCTTGTCCTCAAAATCGCTGACCTAGTACGAGACAAAAAACTAACTGGCATTAGTGATCTCCGCGACGAAACCGCTCGTGGTGAAGTCAGAATTGTAATTGATCTCAAAAAAGACGCTTACCCCAAGAAGCTTCTCAATCAATTGTTCAAACTAACTCCTTTGCAGACTAGTTTCCACTTCAACATGATGGCTTTGATTGACGGTATCCAGCCAAGAGTACTTGGTCTTCACGACATCTTGAGCGAGCACATCAAGCACCGTACAATCGTAATCCGTCGTCGCACCGAATTCGAACTAAAGAAAGCTAAAGAGCGGGCTCATAT
>JBAXMV010000099.1:0-2040 GCA_037134095.1 bacterium
TCATTTGGGCATCTTTAGTTGAGAGTCTCTCTTTTATATACTGATTCTTTAATTCCTGCTTGAGCAGAGGCCCAATCAAAGCAGCTAGGAATCGGTTTTGATGGGTCTTGGCCACCTAGGGCTGAATCGGCTAAGGCCTTATGTCTATAAACCCATCTATTACTGGGTTTCTTTTGGCGGTTGGATAATATATTGAGCACCATTAGGTAAAGGGGTGCGATTTACGTTTAGCGCCATTGCTACAAGGACATAGTAGCCAGTCGTTGCAATTAAATCGACTACACCTTGTTCGCCAAATAAATTTTTGACTTTTATAAAGTTTCTATCGCTAACTTGATGGGTTTCATATAGCTCATTCACAAAATCATATATCGCCCCCTCTTCATTGCTCATGCCGTCTGGCTTTGTTCCTTGAGCTAATTGATCAATTATTTTAGGATCTAGCCCCGCCTTTAAAGCAAGTCGCTGATGGGCGTACCACTCATAAGATGAGCTCCATTTTTGTGCCGTAATCAGAATTGCAAACTCATTTAACTTTAGGGGCAATGAGCTATTAAACCGAATTTGCTCGCTAACAATGCGAAATGATTCTGCTAATTTCGGGCTACGTAACCAGATATTAAAAGGTGCCCCAAGACTATTAGAACCCTTCACAACTGCTGCACTTCCAGTAGAGGAAACTGGCCCTGACATTAATAGATCAAAATACTTTTTTTGATCTACCGACATATTTTCAGTTGTTATTCTTGCAAAACGTTCACCAGCCTCTTGCGCTAGAGCAGATACTGAGCCGAGCAAAAAGAAACAGCTAATTGAAATTGAATATAAAAATTTCATTTTTTCCTTAAATTTATCGTGCGAGCCTATATTAAGCGGGGTTCAAGGCATGGGATTACAGGTTAAAGGATGTCTGACCCCCTAATGAATACTTGATGAATTTTTTCGCAAATGTAGGAAAATTTTCTTGCCCAGCATATTCAAAACTAAAGAAATTAAAGCGGTAAAAGTGCCCGTTACCATTGCTTCTGCAGAGGCGCTGCCAAAGTGACTCGGGTGTGCCAAAAAATCTGCAATAAAGCACATGCCACCGGTTATGCCTGCTACTAGATATTTATTACTAAACCAACGATAAGTAAACAGTGAAAGAATAAAAACACCAACAGCAGTAATCAACCCAGTCTCCACTGCCTTTAGTAGGTGCCCTACAGTTGCTAACCAAATATTTCCCTGGACCATAACAAGGAGACAGGCAGGGGTTGCTTCGCAAAATGGCGTTAGAAAAATCTTCATTTTTTGACTCAACATTTTGAATCCTCATTAACAATGGCCGCTCAAGGCAGTATTTATTTAGCAAGTACAGTCAGCCTCTACAGTAACTGCCAGGCTTTAGCTTTATTCCTGACCATACATCTGAGTTAAAGTCTAACCACATCAATCGCAAGCATATTTAATATGAGTTTTTAAAAAAGAGGCCTCTATTACAAACCTCTAGGTTTGCGCTAATTAATCGAGTTGTAGCCTTTGCTTATTTACTACTTCTTTGTATAAAGTTAGCTCGGCTTTCATTTCTTTGCTAAATTCTTCTGGTCCATTCACATTAATGATAGATCCAGTATCTTCAATACGTTTTCGGACAGCAGGATCCGAAACTACCTTATATATCGCTGCGTAAATTTTGTCGACGATATCGCGGGGTAGACCCGCTGGTCCATAAAGCCCATAAAAAGCCATACGATTCACTGGGGCTAAGCCCACCTCAGTAAAAGTTGGTACGTTAGGTAGCTCTGCTAAACGCTTTGGTGCTGCAACCACAATTGGCAGCAATTTACCGTCTCTAATAAACGGCAAAGCAGAGGGTAGGTTATCGAAAACAATCAGCACCTGCCCCGCTACAGTATCTGTTAATGCCGGGCCAGCACCGCGGTAAGGAATAGGCACAATATAGGTGCTAGTCAAATTTTTAAATAGCTCCATTTGCAAATGGCCAACACTCCCAGCCCCTGGACTGGCATAAGAATACTTGCCCGGATTTCTTTTCAA
>JBAXMV010000100.1:0-1998 GCA_037134095.1 bacterium
AATTTAATCAGATGAAAGCTGCACAGTCTAAATTAATGGTCATTATTCCATTGACATTGGTGGCAATATTTTTGCTGCTCATTAGTGCGTTTGGCAATTATCGAGATGCGATTATTGTTTTAATTAATGTGCCGTTTGCAGCCATTGGCGGAATTGTGGCGCTACATTTTGGTGGGGAAACGTTGAGTATTTCAGCGCTTTTTGGGTTCCTCTCTTTATTTGGTATTGCCATTCAGGATGGAGTAATTTTAATTTCCTATATCAATAAAACGACCTCTACCGACCCAAAGCTTATGAAAGATGCAATTGTTGAGGGCGCCTCTTTAAGGGTTCGTCCGGTGCTGATGACTGCTCTTCTTGCTGGTTTGGGCTTATTACCAGCTGCGCTATCTCACGCAATTGGTTCAGAGGCTCAGCGACCTCTAGCTTTGGTCATTGTTGGCGGCATGGTCACCACAACTATTTTGACTCTATTAGTCCTACCAGTTATCTATGCGCTCTATAAAGAAGGCTTGAATAAGAGAACGAGTATTGTTTGAAGTTAAAGATTTAGTGCGGACTTCCAGAAAAATGAAATTTAATCTGTTGCGGATTTGGAGAAGAATGCAAAACCACCTTCGGGTGGTTTTTCTTTGATCGTCTGCTATGGGTCGGGTAGTAACTCTTGGCTGTTGAGGCTAAACAGTCTCTAGTCGGCCACCAGCAGTCATTCATGGCAATAAAAAACCACTCCGAGTGAACTGACCCCCAAAAGTTGGACATCAAGTCCAACCAAGGGGGTTTTGTTTTATGAGCAAATACAGTAAGCAGTTCAAACTAAAGGTAGTTAAGGAGTTTTTAAAGTCTGGTGGCCTCAAGCGGGTTGCCCATCTATTTAAGATTAGTCATGCTCAGGTCCGTAATTGGGTTTTAGCCCATCGGCTCCATGGCATTGCTGGGCTTAACCCAAAGCCTGTGCACCATACTGCGTCGTTCAAAATGCAAGTCCTGCAATACATCGACTTGTACCAAGTCTCCCTTCATTACGCAGCTGCCTACTTCAATATCCCTTCTCCAAGCACGGTTTGGATGTGGCAAAAACTCTACAATGAAGGTGGTATTGCAGCCTTGCAATCCAAACCCAAGGGACGACCGCCCATGCTAAAACAAAGTGAGATTGCAGCGCTACTAGCTAGGCCATCTTCTGAGCTGACACATGAAGAGTTACTGCGCAAAGCGCAGTATTTAGAAGTGGAGAACGCTTATCTAAAAAAGTTAGAGGCCTTAGCCCAGCAAAAGCACTTGGCAAGCAAGAACAAGCCCAAGTAATTACTGAGTTAAGGCAGCAGCACCCATTGCAAATCGTCTTAGCAGTAGCCCAGATGCCTAGAAGCGTGTATTACTACTGGGTTAATGCCAGCTTTAAACCAGATCCTTATCTCGATACCAAGATGCAGATCAAGACCATCTTCCATGCCCATAAAGGTCGCTATGGCTATCGTCGGGTGCAGACAGTACTTAGCTCTCAGAGCTACTATCTCAATCACAAGACTGTACAAAAACTGATGACTCAGCTGGGGATCAAGTCAACTGTCAGACCTAAACGCTATCAGTCTTATAAAGGCGCTATTGGTAAGGTGGCCCCCAATTTACTAGAGCGTAACTTTGGAGCAAGTAGGCCTAATCAGAAGTGGGTAACTGATGTCACGGAGTTCAATATAAAGAGTGAGAAGGTCTACCTCTCACCAATCTTAGATCTGTTTAATGGGGAGATCATCTCCTATGAGATTGCGGATCGACCACAGATTAGCTCAGTCATGCAGATGCTCCAAAAAGCTTTTAAGCAACTAAAACCAAAAGATAAACCCATGCTGCACTCAGACCAAGGCTGGCAATACCAGATGGGGTTTTATCAGGAGGCTCTAAAGAAACAAGGTCTTACTCAAAGTATGTCCAGGAAAGGTAATTGTTTAGATAACGCCGTCATGGAGAACTGGTTTGGGATCATGAAAAGCGAGT
>JBAXMV010000101.1:0-1986 GCA_037134095.1 bacterium
CATTTTCTATTAAGTATTTGCTATTTAACCTTGTAGATTCAATAAATAACTGGACTTTTTAACATACTAACTGTGGTTTTTTAATTGGTGACCTCACGGGGAATCGAACCCCGATTGCCAGGATGAGAACCTGGTGTCCTAACCGTTAGACGATGAGGCCATGCTGTTGAAATATAGCCGCGTTATCTTATCACATCTGTTATTGATGGTCTAGATTGTGGCGGCAAGCATAAGCGTTGCATAATTGCCAGATAACAGCGATAATATATCCATATATATGAACAGTAATTTAAATTTAGTATCTAGGGTGGGTCTATCTGAAAAGATAGATAGTTGCTGATGTTTGGTTTCAAGAAAAAAAATCAAAAAAAGACGGGTGACGCCAACGCTGTTGATGATATAAATAATCAGCAAAAACGCTTTGAGTTAATTGTAAATAACATCGAAGATGGTGTGTCGTTGATTGATGCCCAAGGCACCATCCAATTTATGAGTCCATCGGCACAAAAAATAACTGGATGGACGACCGATGATGCCAATGGGGTTAATGTAAAACAGGTTATTCAACTGGTAAATGCCAAGAATGAAGCTTACAGCGAAGAAGAAAATCCTCTCAATAAAGTCTTTAAGTTGGGCAAGGCTATGCGCGATAACAGCTCATTTATGGTCAACAAAAATAAGCAGCAAATTGCAGTAAGTCTTAGCATCTCACCGCTCAACAACGAGGCCGGCAGTTCGTCTGGTGCCGTTATTGTGTTCCGAGACGTTACTCAAGAAAGGGCTCAAGAACAACAAAAAAATGACTTCGTCAGTACCGCCAGCCACGAAATGCGTACACCAGTAGCAGAGATTGAAGGCTTCTTGTCATTAGTCTTGAACGAGAAAGTAGCAACCATCGACGAAAGGGCGAGAAATTTTATCACTAAGGCCTACGCCTCATCCCGTCATTTAGGTAAACTTTTCCAGGACCTATTGGCTAGCTCGAGGGCAGAGGATGGCAATATGGTTAGTAACCCGGTTGTCGTAGAGATGGGTAAGTTGCTAGAAAAAACAGCTGATGACCTGAAGATGATAGCCGAAAAAAAGGGCTTATTTATGGATTTTGTAATTGGATCTAGCACTGTCATTAATGCCACCAGGGAAGGCAGTCAGCTAATTAAGCCTTTTTATTATGTTAAAGCTGATCCCGATAGGCTCGTAGAAGTAATCAATAATTTGTATGATAATGCCGTGAAATACACCGAAAAGGGCAAAGTAATCATCGGTCTTACGGGTAACGACAAGGTGGTGCAGTTCTATATTAAAGACACCGGTGTGGGTATACCCAAGGATGATATAGCGCATTTATTCCAGAAGTTTTATAGAGTTGATAGCACCGACACCAGGATAGTTGGGGGATCAGGACTAGGACTGTTTATATCCCGAAAAATTATTGAAATGTATAACGGAAGAATCTGGGCTGAAAGCGAAGTTGGTAAAGGCACGACTTTCTTTATAAATTTGCCTCGGCTAACAACTCAGCAAGCTCAAGCCATGCAATCTCCGGCCACTGTAAAGCCCGCAACTAAACCAGCCAATACATGAGTATGATGTGCTACAATAAAATTAATCTAAACATAATCACAATAAAGTAGGATCAATTATGTCAAAAGTAATGCTCGTAGAAGATGATAACAACCTTCGGGAAATCTATGCCGCCAGGATGCAGGCTGAAGGATATGATGTAGTTACTGCAGCTGACGGCGAGCAAGCTCTCGTAGTAGGCAAGGCCGAAACACCAGACCTCATTATCTCTGACGTTATGATGCCAAAAATAAGTGGCTTTGAAATGCTCGATATAATCCGCAACACTGATGGAATGAGAGAAGTAAAAGTCATCATGCTGACTGCGCTAGGACAAAGCGATGAACAAGAAAGAGCCGAAAAACTCGGTGCCAACAAATATTTAGTAAAATCACAAGTTACACTCGAAGATATCGTTAAGGC
>JBAXMV010000102.1:0-1981 GCA_037134095.1 bacterium
TTACTATTGAAACTCACGCCATAGTATTGCACGTGTCCTCTAAGTTTGGAGCAGAACGTTTTCCAAATAGCGCCCAGTGACTCTTGGTTTCTTATCTGTTGCGCCCAGTCTTTTACTTTGTTTAATTTGGACCGATAACGCTTTCCGCAGGTCTTCACTTTCGGGATAATGCTCCCTTTCATCGACCTGCCGAGATAGAAGGTGAAACCAAGGAAGTCAAAAGCATCCTGTTTTATACCTCGCCGCGTCTTACTCTTTGAGAAATTGACCATTTTTGTCTTTTCTTCATTAAGTTTGAGTTTATATTTCTCGAGACGCTTTCCCAATACCTTTTTAATCCTTACAGCATCCTCTTCATAGCGACAACAGATAACCAAGTCGTCAGCATATCGAAATGCTTTGACTGTACCTTTCATCAATGGCTTGACTGTATCTTCTAGCCATTCATCGATCACGTGGTGAGCAACTATATTCGAAAATGCTGGACTACAGCAGGATCCCTGCGGCACACCCTCATCACTTATACTCAGCTCACCCTCTGCAAGTATACCGGCACGTAACATCCGACTGATATATCGCATAAACTTGGTGTCCCTAATCTTTGCTTTTAGCAAGTCCTTTAAGACATCGTGGTCAATGGTCCCGAAGAAATTGGTTAGGTCAACATCTATGACCATCTCAACCTCTTCTGAATGCAGATGGTTACGAAGACTTTTGATCGCGTCGTGGCAGCTTCGCCCAGGCCTGAACCCATAGGACCAGTCCATGAACAGCGGCTCGTATATGCTCTCTAGAATCTCCTGTACCCGTCGCTGTACTAGCTTATCTTCGAAGCTACTAATACCTAGTGGTCTTGTTGCTCCAGCTTTTCCTTCCTTTGGTATCAGCACTTGTCGTACTGCCTGTGGTCGGTAGGCCATTCGCTTCATCCGGGCCATTAAGTCTTCTAGATTTGCTTGCAAATTTTCGCCATAATCTTTTTTGCTTATCCCGTCCACTCCTAGAGCTTTCTTTCCGTCCAGCTTGTCAAAGCAGCGTCGCAGACTCCCCTCATTGATGTGGTGCATCAAGCTGTGGAACACCTGTGCTGGATTCCGCGACGATAGATACGCTATCTCTGATAATGCAGTATCCGCGTTTTGTTGAGATTCTAATGTTCTCATTACGTTTCCTTACCAGAGGCAAAATTACCCACAGACCTTCCCCATGTGCTTGGCTTTCCCAAACTCGGAGTACTACGTCTGATCTGACTCCCTATCTTTCTTCATTTCGCCTTTTCAACTCCCTCGTTTTTTACACTTGTCGGTCAATACTCGCATCCTTGCAAGAGCGGATAGGGCCTCCCACGTTTACAACTTCGCTTTCATTACACGCCATGCTCTTCGACTCCGAGGGTGATAGATACCACTGCCGATTATCGCCGCATCTATTGTTGCCTTCAGGTGCTACGAAACCCTGGGCCACCCTTCATCATATTTTAACGGAGCTCAATCGCGTTCAACCTTGCGGCTTATGGCTTGCAATTTCCTCTGCCTACGCTTAACCTAATGCGTTACCACATTAAGCCCAAGGCTTAGTACGAAATGCGCTCGGTCGCGCTTTTCCGGCAGCACTTGCAGCTGCTAGCGGAGGTGCACTTTCGTGGCGCACCGTAGCGTAATACGGGAACGTCGTACCACACAAAAACATCTTGAATTCTTCACCGACAAATCCTATCATCCAAAGTCCAACCTAAAGGATTTGAATATGGTCAACTACCGTCGCGATTACACCCAAGGAGCGCTTTATTTTTTCACCTTAACCCTACAGAATCGATCATCCACTGATTTAACAAGCCATATAAACATACTGGGTGATGCCTTGCGGCATGTTCGTAAAAAATCCTATTTCACGACCCATGCCATTGTTGTTCTTCCTGATCATCTGCCTGTTATTTGGGAGCTACGTTGTAATGATGCGGATTATTCTGTGCGATGGCGGC
>JBAXMV010000103.1:0-1932 GCA_037134095.1 bacterium
CATAAACAGATACGAGTAGGCCCAAGATACCGATGCGCTGAACATTGCTGACTATTAGGGGTAGTTCGTTGGCGGCTAGGTTTTGCGGGTGTATTAACGGGGGTATAAAGGCTGCGAAATAGACCAATATGGTGCCTGTTGCCCAGCTAACATGACCCTCTAGAGTTCTAAATAGCTTAGCGAATACATCTAGTTTGGGAGCGTTGTTCTTGGTCCATAACCCCTTGTCGGCGATATATGCAATATCTGAAGCGCCATATGTCCAGCGTCTTAGCTGCACAAACTGCGCCTTCATGGTGCGCCAATAGCCATCTGCTAGTACGGCGTCCTGATAAATAGGTACGCTCAAGGGGTAAACCCGGTAATCTCCATCGAAATGGAAGTAGCTGCGCCAAAAATGGTGGCCGTCCTCTACGATGGTGCGGACTGACCAAAAGTCCATATCTATCAAAGCTTGCATTGGTTGAGCGTGCGCCGAAAAGTTGCGTGACAGGTGTTGGCGCCTGGTTCCGACGATGTAGAACAAGTTGTTGCCGGTAGCGATAACGCGCATCAGAGTTGGAGCATCCCAAATATTATTGGTAAACATCGGAAGCGGTTGATAAGAGGCTTTTTGCTGGTCTGGTACTACTGAATACAGGTAGCTCAGAGCCGCAAAATACTTCTTGTCGGGGCGATTATCGGCGTCTAGAGTGGTGACCAACACTCTTCTGGGGTCAATTTTGGCTGATTCCAGATATTTTTGTAGCTCACGGCCGGCGCAAGTGACGTTGCCGCCCTTGCCTATCACCTCATTAGGGATATCAGCTGGGTGTTTGACGGCCATTGCATGCTTGAAATTTTTGCCGTACAGCTTAACTAAGCTGTTAACGCGGTCTTCGGTCTGCTTACCTGCGCGGGCTTCGTAAGCAATAACCAGCATGATTTTTTTGCTGTCATAGTCGGAGTTGATGACCGCCTGAATTGTTGGCTCCAACACCTCTCGGCTCTCGTTAACAGTGGCGATTATCACGGCGTGAAGGATGTTGCTGGGGTTGATTGGGTCTTTGCGGACACTGAGTCTGGATAAATTTTTGAGGTGCCATTTGGGTCGGTCTATTTTAACAGGTAGGACTTTTTGAGCCTCTACCTCTGCGGCCAGAGCATTCCAGTCGAGCGATTTATGGTGCTTCATCTCGCGGTAGCCTTCAACAGCTCGGGTAGAATATGCAACTGATCGAACAAAGAAAATTAACAGATACGCAACGATGAAAAATACCGCCAAAGTGGCATTTATAAGAGATAAAATTATTGGCAAAGAGATAATTGTCCAGCTCAGTGCGCCAGGCAGAATTTCAAAAAAACGATAATGCCCTTTACGATCTTTTTCGAATGGAATTTCAATATCTGTCATAGCTTTATCGCAAGGCTAGAAGTGAGTTACTTATGATAATTGCCAAAATTAGCAGCAACAACCCAAGGCTCAATATTGCGATAGCCAGTTGTCTGCTGATTGGATAGGCTTTCCAGCTGAGTACAGCATTTGCACCAAGCACAATCAGAGCGAACACAACAAAGCTCAATATATCCAGTGCCACCCCTGTTTTAAATGCATTTACACCCAGGCTAGCACGGTACTGAACAATGTATCCATTGCCATGGCTGGTGCTCATACGCAAAATCGTAAGTATGCTTCCAGCGATTGCTAAGAAAGCGTTTAAGCTCAGCAGCAAAAGCACTAAATGATCGTGAAAATATTTCTTTTTATCAGCCATAAGTTTGATTATATTATACCACTAATATTGGAGTCGCTTGCCAGGATTGAAACGGCTAACTGTGCGATGCCAGCGCAAAGCTCTTCTTTGGTGTATCAGTGCTCAGCCGTCATTACTCCTTGCAAATAGTTCAAAAAATTGATATTATTACCCCTGTATTTTACTACTAATAGAGTTT
>JBAXMV010000104.1:0-1926 GCA_037134095.1 bacterium
GCCTATATATGTACCCGTCACTGACACAGACATTGATGGAGACGGCATAAATGACGCTCAAGATTCATGTCCAGCAGCAATCAATAGCGGCATAGATGAAGACCATGATGGAATAGACGATGTTTGCGACAGTACTTTCAACAAGCCTACCAGCAACACTGATAATAGCAGTCCGCCAGTTGGGACCAACACCGTTTCAAATGGAAGCGATGCACCAAAAAACACTTCATCTTCAAAATCATTGACGGTTAGCAGTCAACCCCCAGAAAAAACTCAAAAAATAAATAAAAGTTCTGCGGTTCTTGCTGCCAAAAAAATAAACAATCAAAAATTCAATGCTCAGCACATTAGTAGGCCCAAGAACAAATACTCAAAAAAATATTCTAAACCTGTAACGACGATTTTCTGGTGGCAAATAATTCTATCTGTGTTAATTATCTGGTTTGTAAGCTACTCTCTGGTATCTGTAAAAAACAGGTCTTATAAATATATGGTTTATCAATAATGGTTATACAGATTCGTATTTTTCCATTACAATGTTCTTATGATTTGGCTTCGTAAGTTTGGTGTATTTTTGTTGGCAATTATTCTTTTTGCAGTTCTACTTAGTACTGCTCACGTTACTACCGCTACATATATAGCTAACAGTCCGAGCACTGTAAAGGGTTGGTTTGCTAAAAGCGGTCTGTACAACAATATAGTTGTGGGAGTAATCAATCAAAATGACAGCGGTAGTAATTCCGACTCAGTTTCACTCCAAGATCCACAGGTTAAAGCCATTGCCCAAGAAGTATTTTCGCCGCAGGTTATGCAAAAAAGTTTTGAAACTTTTATAGACAGCAACGCGGCTTGGCTGCAGGGAAGCTCTAAAACTCCTAACTTTAAAATAGATCTTTCTGCTCAAAAGGAAGAATTTGGCAATAAAGTAGCCGATAAAGTACAAAGCTATCTAACTGCATTGCCGGTGTGTACGCCCCAACAGGTTGCCGCTCTACAAACAAAAAATAATGTTGCATATTTCAGCCTGAGTTGCAGGCCAAGCTCACTTAACCCAAGTGTTGAAGCGGCTCGCGCAAAAGATCAAATAACTTCTTCTGACTTCTTGAATGATCCAGTGATCACGGCTAGCAGCCTAAACGGCACCGACTCTTTGACTAAGCCTTATTACGAAAAATACAGTTCTTTGCCAAGCGCTTTTCAGGAAGCTAGGTTCGCTCCAATTGTATTGCTGCTTTTGTCTGTGCTGTTAGCAGTAGCGGTCTACTTTGCATCCACTACTCGGCAAAAAGGCCTCAAAAATGTAGCCTTTGCACTAATTGGAGCTTTTTTAGTACTACTGTTCCAGAAGATATTCGTAGAACTATCTTTCACCAACAACTCAATCCGCTGGTTCAACGTAGACATCAATCCTGAACTCAATGTTTCGTTTGTTAAGGTTATTCATACCTCTGCAGGTAGTTTCGCTACAATCGATCTGATAATCGGAAGTGTAATGCTACTGATCGCAATATGGCTACTCGTTGTTGCCAAGAAAAAGTCTAACTCATCTCCTAGCCCGAGGCCAAAAAAAGTTAAAACACCGGCACCAAAAGCTATAGATATGCCCGAAATTGAAGAAGTAGAAGTAATCAAACAACCAACAATCAGAACAAATCCTCAGCCTTCTATGCAAAGGCCCAAAAAACCTCGTAAGCCTCGGCTTATTCAATAGCTACTATTTGGTTCGAACCCCTATCTCTCCGCCATTTTAGATTTGTAGTCTTTGGGGCGCATGTTGTTCTACAGCTAGCTTACTCAATACAACCAAATCAACACCTAGTTCTTTAATGGCTTTTTGAGTTTCTTCTGAAATCGCATCAAGCTGTTCTTGACGTAGAGTGACATTTATTTTTATATCTGGGAACATTGCTCTGATTTGTTTTGTTT
>JBAXMV010000105.1:0-1906 GCA_037134095.1 bacterium
GGTTATAAGTTACCGCTGTTTGTGGCAAGGTGAGCAATTTCACTTGATCACCTAGCTTGATGTTTACATTAGCAAACATCCCCGGAAGAATTTTTTTATCCGGATTCGCAAGCTGTGCCTCAACTTGAATATTCCGAGTGTTGGTATCCACTTTTGGACTAACAGCCGTAATTTTGCCTGTAAAGCTTGCATCTTTAAATGCATCCGTTGTCACAAAGACTTCTTGACCTACCTGAATTTGCTCAGCATTACTTTGGGGTAAGTTGAAATCAACAAATATAGGATCTAAAGTTTGTAATGTTAAAAGCTTGTCGCCTGGATTAATGTACTGACCGGGGTTAATAGCTACGATACCAACCCGCCCACTGAATGGGGCCGTTAGATTCTTCTTTGCCACTAATGCTATCTGGGACTCAACCTGTGCCTGCTTAGACTTAGCATCTGCAGCGCTGGTATCAAATACGTTTTTACTAATTGCCTGAATTGCTAGCTGCTGTCTATCCCGCTCATTAATGACTTTCGCAAGATCAGCCATTGCTTTCAAAGACTTCAGTTGTGCAACATCAGATGCGTCATTTAATTTAATTAATAAATTGCCTTCTTTAACATCCTGACCAGACTTAATTGGTACAGCGACCACCAGTCCGCTAATTTCAGTACTTAACTCAACACCTCTAAACGCACGAACGTTACCAACACTACTCAGTTTGGGCTGCCATTCAGAAGTAGAGATAACCATCGTTGAAACCGTCGCTGGAGGCAAACCCCTTCCAGAGACAAAATAGTTGAACATAGCAGTCTTTAATTGATTGATGGCAAAAATCAAACCTAGCAATAAAAAAACACCACACAACATGATAGTCATACGACGCTGCAAGGGCTCCATTGCCATGAGCTTTTTATAAGCCTTTGTAGCGCGCCATTTTTGACCCATGCGACTCCAAAAGGCTTTTATCTTTTCCCAGAGAGCAATCGCTTTCTCGCGCAACTTCCACTCTACTGCCCGCAACTTAAGCCATGTCCATAAGGCCAGAACTAGGGAAATGAGTTTGTTTTTAATTTTTTCCAGAAGTTTCATTTTGGTCTTTGTTCGCTATGTCTTTTGGTTTAAAGGCAGGGCCTTCACGATTCCACCAGCCGCCGCCCAATGCTGTAAATAATGCTGCGGTATCAGAAAAACGAGTTGCTTGGGCCGCGACTGATTTCACTTTAGCTTGTTGATACTGATTTTGGTAATACAGAACCGCTAAATAACTGGCAGTACCCAATTTATATTGTTGCTCAACTAGGTCTAAGGTCTCATAAGCATAACGCTCTGCATCTGATGCTGCTTTGAGTGCTTGCGCTCCAGTTTCAAGTGCGCGCAATGCATCCGCAACTTCCTGAAAGGCCTTTAACACTGTGGCTTGATACTGATAAACCGCTTGTTCATAATTAGCAATTGCGCCTCGACGCTGAGCTAAGAGTTGACCACCCTGAAACAAGGGCTGAAATATTCCACCGGCAATTGACCACAATGCGGCATTAGGCCCGAATAGATTTGCTGAAGACAGAGCTGCAGATCCAATTGCACCCGTGATATTAAATTGTGGCAACAAATTTGCGGTAGCAACGCCTACCAAGGCATTAGTTGATTTAATCATTGCTTCTGCTGCACGTACATCAGGGCGCTGACGTACCAAGCTTGATGGTACTGAAAGCGGTAGTTTCTCGGGTAAATGTAAATTAGAAAGATCGAACTTCGAAATATTGGCATTACTAGGTAGCTCACCAACTAGCACTGCTAACTGATTACGAGCAAATGCTAAATTACGCTCGTAATTAAATAAATCAACTTGTGAACTTGCCACTAATGTTAGTTGAGAGGTGAGGTCAACTTTATTCACTGTTCCAATTTTTAATTGCT
>JBAXMV010000106.1:0-1904 GCA_037134095.1 bacterium
AAAGCACTCTATGGAATCTTCATCCCCCTGCTAATCTGGCAGTTTCAAAGTATATTGTTTCCAAATTCGACCCCTGCTCAAGTCGCTTCCTTATTATTGATCTTCACTTACTTGTGGAAGGTTTATCTTCCCTGGTCCAATAAAATGATGTGGTACAGAAAACACTAAAAGCTCTTGAATTTCGTGGTGAGTGTAGTAAAATTATTCTCGTTAGATTACCAAACGTTAGCGCGTTGAACTTGATAGGATAAGCCTCATGGCAATTCTTTAAACATCAAAGCACTGATTTTTTAAATAGCGGTACCTACAGGGTTAGCGCCCTTCGCAATTAACTTGATGGGATTTTCATGGCCAGCAAAAAGCCTTTAGACGGTGAATTTTACGATGCAGCGGCTCACTGGGAAACTAGTCGCCAAGAGATGCTTGAAAAATCAGAGGGTAGAGCATGGATTATTGCTCGGGTAGCCGTTGTTATTACCCTCTTATGCCTTATCGGCCTCTTAATTATGTTGCCGTTTTATAAAGTAATACCTTTGGTATTCCAAGTCGATAAGACCACTGGTGAAACGCAATTAATTGATGCAACTGGATCATCAACCGTTCAAACAAATGAACTAATTGATAAGCACTACATAGCTGATTACGTTTCTTCTCGTGAGCGCTATGTTTGGACGTTACTGCAGCATGACCATGACCATGTGATGAACTTATCTGACGAGCGAACTGGCAGGATGTATGACGCACAATTTGAAGGAATAAATGCCAAGGATAAACGTCTTGGGTCTGATACGGATCAGCGCATAACACGCTTAACTGTTTCCCTTCCGCCCGGAGAGCCTGGTAAGGCGGTGGTTCGATTTGATCGCGTAACCAGACAGGGCGGTGTTGATAAGCCGCCAGAGAAGTTAATAGCGACTCTTAGTTACGCCTATAAGCCACTAGCAAACAACGTTCAAACAGGATTTGCAATCGATAACCCATTGGGATTTACTGTTAATGGATACGTCGTTGATGCCGAACTTACCGGCGTTGGACCCAAGGTGACCCCATGATGTCCAGGTCAATTAGATTGGCGCTGAACTCACCGAAATTATTAACAATTTTTTGCATGTCAATCATGCTGTTAATTGCCTCACAAGTGGCTCATGCGCAAACCAGCCAACCCAAGAGTGAGGATGCAAGCGGACCAAAGAAAGAGGTTGTTGTAACCCCTAAAGTCGTTGTGATGGCTAAAAAGGCAAACTCAATCCCTGAAATTCCAAAAATTCTTAATGTCGACTATGACGCTGACTCGCAGTCCACTGTTGTTCCAGTTCTGACAAATTTAGGATTTGCAACGCAGTTATTTTTTGCGCCAGGTGAACGAATTGAGGCCTGTGCCGCAGGCTCTACACCATGCGTCTTCGGCGGTGATTCTGATGGTTGGGTTTTACTTGGGAAAGTGGGCGATGATTCGATAACTCTAAAGCCTGGCTTAGCTGCAGCCAATACCAATTTGTTGGTAAAAACCAATTTATTTCGCTATGCATTTGATTTGCGAGTGCTTGGTGAAAAGGAAAAGCAAAATGGGAACTGGACCATCGCTTTTCAGCACTCTTCTATAGAGCTATCACCCGCTGAAAAAGGTCGCGTCTTGTTGGACGAGCGCTTAAATAGCTCTGTACGCATCAAGCGTAATACGAACTACACCATGCAAAAAATTGAGGGTACCGAGGAAATTATTCCAAATCAAGTTTGGGATGATGGTCGGTTTACTTATATTCGAATTCCAAACAACCGCTCAATTCCTACAATTTTTAAAGTTGCGCCTGACAATCAAGAGTCAATGGTTGAGTCGCATCTAGAAAATGATGTCTTGGTTGCTCACCAAGTAGCGCCGCGCTGGGTGTTGCGCCTATCAAATC
>JBAXMV010000107.1:0-1883 GCA_037134095.1 bacterium
TGAAAATTAGATGCTTTTTGTTGTGTTTGAACAATCAAAATTTATAGCACTTGTTTAGGTACATGTCGAAGATCGATAATTTGACCTTTATCGTAGACATATGTGAATTCGTGTTTTTTATTTTTTGGTTTCGAGTAAGCGAAAAGTTGCTATCTAGAAATCAGTGTTAATTTTCTACAAAGTGATGTATTATTAGCATAACTGTTAAGTTATGAGGGACTAAAATAAAAAATGAAAAAAATATTCCGCAGACATATATATTTTTTAATAACCACCTTGTCTGTCTTATCTTTTAGTAGCAGTATGGTGTCGCCTGTTTATGCGGCAGCTAGCCCTGGTACTAATTCTTCTTGGCAGTCAGCTTCAAACTTACCTGATAACACAACTAGAAAAACATCTGTTAGTTACCGTGGTTTCGTGTATGCCATAGGTGGTGAAAGTCCAGGTAATTTAACCTATATTGCACAGATTCAAGCAGATGGGTCATTGGGCACATGGACAACTTCACCTAAGTTACTGCCTCAAAATAGATCTTGGCATTCATCAGTAATAGTAGGCAACTATATCTATGCAATGGGAGGTTTTATGGGAGCCGTTGTTGATACGGTCTACTATACTAGTATTAATTCTGATGGAACAATAAATAATTGGCAATCTGCAACCAACCTGCCTCAAACAATTTATGGAAGCTCGGCGGTAACCTATAACAACTACATATATATGATTGGTGGTTGGATTGGTGAAACTTTCGATGCTTCTAACAAAATTTATTACACTAGTGTGAATTCTGATGGCACAATTGGAAGCTGGAATACTGCCACCGATCTGCCTTTAGGATTATCTGACCTCGGATCAACACTAAGCAATGGCTATATTTATGTTGTTGGAGGTGTGAGTGATACATTGCACACTGTTAATAGTGTCTATTACTCTAAGGTGAATTCTGATGGCACAATTGGAAGCTGGAATCTCTCATCTAATGCTTTGCCTCAAAGCTTATTTTTTCCTCAAATACAGTCATACCACGGTTATATATTTTCTGTAGGAGGCAACAACTATCCTAATGCTGTAGCTTCAGTGTATTCTGCCCCTTTAGGCTCGGATGGATCAGTTGGCGCCTGGACTCTTTCTGCTAACTCACTACCAGCACCCTCGTCTCATGCAACCAGTTCTGTCTATAACGGCATCATGTATAACATTGGAGGATTATTGTCTTCGAATGTCTATTACTCAACTCTAACAGGCTATAATCCCCCTTCATTGCAGTCTATATCGTCTAGTGTAGCCAGTGGATCTAGTAAGACATTTGATGTATTTTCTATGGCAACTAATAATCCTAGTCGGCAGTCTCTTAGTATTGTTAGTAGCCCTTCCCATGGCCGGGCAACCATCTCGAACGGTGTCATCACCTATTATGCCAATTCTGGATATAGCGGTTCAGATAGCTTTACCTATACAATATGCTCTGTCTATGATGCAACAAATTGTTCACAGGCAACAATCAATATAACGATAACAAGCTCGCCTTACATAACTACAAACACCGGTTTTGGTTTAATGAGCTCGACGTATGCTGCAAATGATATTACTTATCTAATACTAGGCAGTTTTACCCTCATGAGCCTAGGTTTAATTATTCGAAGAGAATCCGATAAAAAATAATAAGTCATATATATTATAGCGGTGTATCACGTCTAGTTGCTAATCGGTGTAGATGTTTGCATTTCGTTTAAGTTTAGTATATTATTACACGTAACATTAGCAATTTCATCTAATTACAGATGAAAATAACCAGGAGGCGGCAACAAAATGATTAAAATTTCAAAAACTATGTTTGGTTACACCGCCTTTTGGTCGTGCTAACTCACACCATAACACTATAT
>JBAXMV010000108.1:0-1882 GCA_037134095.1 bacterium
ATTATAACCTCAACCTGGATTATATATTGGTGCCCTGATTGATTTTTGAGTAATTTGGTATTTGTGCCTTGAAAAGTTGCAAAGTAACCGGGAAATTACCAAGGTAAGTTTTGGTCGTCTGGCAACTAGTTGTCCAGTACTGCTGCAAAACATTGCTGCCTTCATAAACTTCGAAAATATATCGACTTGCTAGTGGGCAATACCCCAAATAGTTTGCTTTTTCTTGGCTTTTATCGCCGCTGGCGTAGCCTACTCGAGCTAAAGCATATAGAAAATTTTTGTATGAATTTTCGTTATTATTAAAACTAGATTCATTAACAACTCGGCCTTCATAGCCATTGATGTATTGGTAAGTTGATTTATCTCGACCGACAGTTACTTTCACGATATTGTGAGTTTGATCAGCGTTAACAGGACCATCGATTGTCATGCGTACTTTGGCGTCGGTATTGTAATAACTTACTAATGTCTTCTTAGTTGTCTGTACGTGAGGCTTTTTGCTACCACCAGTTAAACTCACCACCAATAAGATGATGATCAGGCTGATTGTAATCATAAAACCGATAAAATACTTCATTAAATAACCTCTCGTTGGTATATTTATGTATATACTACCACTTTTCTGTGTTTTTTGCAAGTACAATTTAGTATTACTTGCTTGAGGTCAAACCGCTTATGCAGTTATAATGAATAATTATCATGAAAATTAAATATGAAACCGGCACCGCTACCCTTGTACAGTTCATTGCACTCAGCCTTTTAGGCATTCTAAACGCTCTAAATTCAATTATCTCTACCTGTCACAGCGCAGCTGACGAATGCGTGACTAACGCCATGCTGTCTACTATATTCTTTATGATAACAGTGTTTTTCTTTGCAGTTATTTGGGTGTTGGGCTACACCGTACAAGATAGACGCAGTAAGCGATTGGCGCAACTTTTGATTATGGTAGAACTACTAATTATGATTGTCGCCCTATTTAATGCCAGGCATCACACCGATATATTGAGCCTATTTACGAGCGTGTTGGATTTTGGACTAGCCGTTTGGGTGATAGTATCAGCTGCAGTATTGATCAAATATGGTGGTAAACGCGTAGTTACTCACCGCCAAAGACCACGAAAAAGACGAAAATAGTTAGAGCTCACCCCAGTTATCGCCGATTGAAACATCAACATCTAATTTAACTGGTAGTTTGTATACTTCTTGCATAGTTTTTTGTAATAGTTGACCAACTTCTTTGGCGTCCTGCTCTTCGCACTCTAGCAATATACTGTCGTGAACCTGCAATAACATGTCACAGTTTTTAAATTGAGATTTAATTAAATCGTCTACCTTTACCATTGCTAACTTCATTAAGTCAGCTTCGGTACCCTGAATAGGCATATTAATTGCGGCACGCTCTGCGGCTTGGCGAACAGCAAAATTACTAGCATTTATATCTGGCATCGGGCGGCGGCGTCCGAAAAGTGTAGCCACGAAACCGTCTTTTTTGGACTGCTCTTTTACTCGGTCCATGTATTCGAATATAGGTTTTCTAACTTCTTTGTAGCGATTAATAAAAGTGGTGGCTTGCTCATTGGTCATTCCGGTAGCAATGCTTAATCCGTGAGGGCTCATGCCATAAATAATGCCAAAATTGATTACCTTGGCGGCACTGCGCATTTGTTTTGTTACGTCCTCTTCTTGACGTTCGTAAACTAGTGCAGCCGTTTCGGTATGGATATCTGCACCCCTGTTAAATATGTCAATTAATTGCTGGTCTTCGGCTAGTACTGCGGCGAGTCTAAGCTCAAATTGAGAATAATCGGCACTGACTAGTTTCTTGCCCTTGCCTGCCACGAAAGCTGTCCTGATGCGGCGACCCAAATCGGTTCTAGTC
>JBAXMV010000109.1:0-1878 GCA_037134095.1 bacterium
GGAGATAATGTTAATGGGGAAATATATATTGCACCGCTGTATAACTTTTTAATTAAGGATGGCCATGACATTAGGTATATTTTAGTCGATAACTGCAATATTCAACATTGTGGAATTCCTGCTGATTATGAGAACCTAAGTGCAGATTATTTCTAATTAATTTTACTTAAAAAAGTATGTTCCTATATTCAGCAGTAAAATATGGGTATTTGAATTAAAATCTAATCAATGAAAATATTTCCTCCATGAAAGTGGTGATTTTAAAGGGCCTAAGTATTAATTAAGCAGTATTTTATCTATCAACTAAAGGCATCTTTGTGAACATTCTGTTAACCGGTGGCGCTGGGTATATTGGTAGTCATACCGCAGTAGTGCTATCGCAAGCCGGTCACGAAGTGGTGCTGTTAGATAACTTTTGCAATAGCAATCCCAGCGTTCTAGAGAGGCTCCAGAAAATACTTAGCAAAGCGCTATCTTGTATTGAAGCCGACGTGCGCAATACGGCTGTCGTTGAGAAAGTCTTACGCGAATACAAGATAGATGCCGTGATTCACTTTGCAGGGTTAAAAGCCGTAGGCGAATCTGTGACTAACCCTCTTTTGTATTACGCCAATAATGTCCAAGGCTCGATTAGTCTTTTGCAGGCCATGCAAAAAGTTGGGGTTAAGAGATTGGTATTTAGTTCAAGTGCTACTGTATATGGGAAGCCAGAATATCTACCATATGATGAAGATCACCCAACAAGGCCCATGAATCCCTATGGACAATCTAAGCTACAGGTTGAGGAAATTCTTCAGGATTTAGCGGCATCCGATCATGGGTGGAAGATTGCAAGTCTGCGATACTTCAATCCAGTGGGTGCTCATGAGTCTGGCATTATTGGCGAGGATCCGAACGGCATACCAAATAATTTGATGCCTTATGTTGCAAAGGTAGCTTCCGGAGAGCTTCCCTGTTTAAATATTTTTGGCGATGATTATGAAACTCGGGATGGTACTGGAGAGCGAGACTACATTCATGTAATGGATTTGGCTGAGGGTCATCAAGCTGCTATATCCTATTTGGAAAATAGTGCTCGAGGATTTGAGGTTATAAATTTAGGCACAGGAAAATCAGTTAGTGTGCTGGAGATTGTCTCTATCTACGAAGAAGTAATTGGGCGTAACATTAAAAAAGTGGTATCTGAAAAACGTCCGGGAGATTTGCCTATTTATTATGCCCAGGCCAACAAAGCAAAAAAATTATTACAATGGACAGCTAGTCGCTCGGTTAAGAATATATGTGAAACAACGCAGTTATTTATGTTGGCCAAAATCAATACACGAAAGCCTTATTCATGAGGGTATTAATTTCTTATATTGGTTGCGTACGGGCATTGGTGGGTCTAAGGAATTAATTTACCTTTCTTGAGATTGTCATCACAAGAAAAAAGAGAATAAGTAACGAATTAACTTTAAGGGTATGAGTTGCTGAATATTATTATTCCGATGGCTGGAGCAGGAAGCCGGTTTGCTCAAGCAGGCTATAAGGACCCCAAACCATTAATTCCTATTCATGGAATTCCCATGATTCGAGCTGTCATTGAAAATCTGAAACCTAACGTCTCCCACCGTTTTATCTTTATTTGCCAAAAAGAGCATGTAAAGACCTACGGGTTGGCAGATAAGTTTAAACAATGGGCGCCTAATAGTGTAATTATTGAGTTAGAAGGGATTACCGAAGGTGCGGCATGTACCGTACTTACAGCCCAATCACTCATTGATAGTGATGAGCCCTTGATGATTGCTAATAGTGATCAATACGTGGATGCTGACATTGACGACTATTTAAATAAAATGGCCGCTGATGAGCTAGATGGTGTGATTATGACTATGAAGG
>JBAXMV010000110.1:0-1847 GCA_037134095.1 bacterium
CCCACTACGCCCGCAACAACATAACAATATTTCTCAAACTCACCTAAGTCTTTTAGACCTGCCTGAGTTTGTTTGCCATGAAAATAAGACATACCTTCTGACATGATCGAGATACAGCGACTGACTGCCGCCTGATCATCCTGAGAGCAAGTATGCAAAATTCGTAAAACGGTTGGGGTGTGGGCAATCAGATCTAACTCATCTTGATTGCCGTAATGATTTAGGGCCTTTAGGCAGGGCTCTACAAAAGACTCAACGGACACCTTCCCCAGGACTGCATCTAAAAATAATTGAGAAAGATTTTGCTTGGTCTCCGGACTCAAATCTGCTGCATCTTCAATAGTGTCAACAATTCGGCAAAGCAAATACGTATTACCCACCACTTTTTCAATCATGGGGGGTAAAAGCGGGATAGTAAGAGCAAAGGTGCGGGAGACTGAGCCCAAAATAGCTTTTTGATAAGCCATATCTGTGCTCGGGTTTCCGCTAAGGCTCATTTGAGATAGATTCACCCTTGGATTATGTCAGAGTGGCATGCCCTAAATTAGTACAAATTCCCTTACTAGTAAAAGTGACATGGCCATATAATTTCACCAAATTATGTAAGGAGAAATAGGGCGTGCTCATTTGGTTCGTCATCATTTATTGGCTTATATCCATTGGCATTGGATTATGGGCTGCCTTACGGGTTAAAAATACCGCTGACTTTGCTGCTGCTGGCCATAGCCTTCCGCTGCCAATTGTTACGGCAACTGTTTTTGCTACTTGGTTTGGTTCCGAAACAGTTTTAGGTGTGCCTGCTACTTTTTTAAAAGAGGGTTTAGGTGGCGTCGTTGCCGACCCTTTCGGCTCTTCCATGTGTTTAATTTTAGTTGGCCTCTTTTTTGCTCGCCATCTCTATAACCGCCGCATGCTTACCATTGGCGATTTCTTTCGTGAAAAGTATGGACGCACCGTTGAAGTATTGGTGACACTTTGTATTGTGGTCTCTTATTTAGGTTGGGTTGCTGCACAAATTAAAGCTTTAGGTCTCGTATTTAATGTGGTGTCTGATGGCGGCATCTCTCAGACGGGTGGCATGATTATTGGTGCTGGCAGTGTGTTGATTTACACCTTATTTGGCGGTATGTGGTCGGTTGCGATTACCGACTTTATTCAAATGATCATTATCGTGATTGGTATGCTCTATATCGGCGGAGAGATGGCTGGGCAAACTGGTGGAGTTGCTGTCGTCATTGAGCATGCAGCTGCCGCAGGGCAATTTAGTAACTTCTGGCCAGATATGAATCTGGCTTCCATATTGGGTTTTGTTGCTGCTTTATGCACCATGATGCTTGGCTCAATTCCTCAGCAGGATGTTTTTCAACGCATCACCTCCTCTAAGAACGTCAACATTGCTGTACAGGCGGCAATCTTAGGTGGTGTCCTTTACTTTATTTTTGCTTTTGTGCCAATGTATTTGGCGTATTCGGCAACACTGATTAGTCCAGATTTAGTGAAGCAGTATTTGCATACTGATCCACAGATGATTCTGCCAAAATTGATTCTGAATCATGCACCATTACTTGCGCAGGTGATGTTCTTTGGAGCTCTGCTATCGGCAATTAAGAGTTGCGCTAGTGCAACGTTGCTCGCCCCGTCGGTAACGTTTGCAGAAAATATTGTGAGAGGATTTTTTAAACACTTAACTGACCAAGAGTTGCTAAAAATCATGCGTATCACTGTCTTATGTTTTTCTGTAGTGGTTACTTTCTTTGCTATTAATTCTCAGCTATCGATTTTCAAGATGGTTGAGAGTGCGTATAAGGTAACCTTAGTTGCAGCATTTGTGCCTCTAGCATTTGGGG
>JBAXMV010000111.1:0-1839 GCA_037134095.1 bacterium
CTGCAGAAAGAGTGCGAAAACATCCGCGTGGATTTGGGAGTGTTGGAATCGCGCCTAACGAAACTAGAATCGCAACCCACTTCATCGGCATTGTTATCTCCAGAGGCGACCTTGAAGCAATTGGAAAAAAAGGCGGCGGATGTTCATGCTGGTATACTGTCCAAGCTGGCCGTGAAGACGGAGGATGGCATCAGGAAGGCAAAGGAGGATCTTCCGGCATTTGATCCGCTCTTGAAACAAGGCCAAACCTCCATCCAATCTGCAAATAAACCTGCTACTGGCAGCGGTCCAGTAGCGGTAGAGGTAAGAAAACTGATCCCTGACTTGCAGGACATTCAACCCCGCGCTGAAGGCTTGCGCAATGAGGCACAAGCAGCGTCCATCAACAACATTTCCAATCAAGCCGATGAAATACTCGACTCGATTGCGAAAGACATTAAACGCGCATCCAAGTTATTGCCAAAAGCTCCAGCGCCAATTCCAGGCGACTTGCTCTCAAAGTTTGAGGCCAAGGTCAAATCATTGAGGGACGATGCGGACATGCGGATAAAGGGCACCGTCCTTCCTCCCCCTCCCGTTATGAAGCCGTTTGATGCGAAGGACGCCACACTTGTTATCGCCTGCTCATCGGATATTCCTGTCAGTCTGATAGTGCCCTTGTTGAAGGCTCGAACCGGCGGAGAAGCGGTGCAGGTTCAAACCGAGTGGTATTACCAGTCAAAGCAGGACGCCGCGCCGCAGGAAAAGATCCTCATCAAGACTAGCGAAGAGTCTCCTTACGGCGACCTGATTTCCGGTTCCGTGGATCTTGTCGTGACTGATCGACCACCCGCCCCGGCTGAACTGTCCGCCTTCGAGCAGAAGTTCCCTGGGTCTTCCTTAGGCTCCCGGGCTCATTCCGAGGTTATTGCATTGGATGCTATCACTCTTCTTGCTCATCCAGATAATCCACGAAGTAAGGTTCAAGGAAAGGAGGCCGCCAATCTTTCATGGATTGGAGGATCCGTCGGCAGTCCTGAGCATACAGCGGCACTGCGTCGCGGTTTCCGACCCAGTCAGAGCGTTGAACACCCTGCTGATGCGGTACTCGCGGACAAGAACCTGCTTGGATTGGGCCTATACCACAGGGAAGGCGCCAACATAAAAGCCAAGCGTTTGGCATACCAACCGTCGACGGATACCCGCGAGTTGAAACCCAGCCCGTTCTCTATCGCCACCGAGGATTACAATCTATCCTTCCGTATTCAAGCATCCACGTCGCCTGCAAGTCGCAAGGGTGCTCTGGAACTGGTGAACCACATCACATCAAACCAAGGGCAGGAAATCGTGGCCAACCAAGGCTATGTTGATCTGCGGCTAGGCTCGACTCGCGATCCAGTTGATCCACGCATCCTGGCTATCCTGGGAGAAGTGCTCAAGCGCCAGAATATCAAGGGCGCGATTCGAATCTCGACTAATTTCCGCTTTGATTTAGGCAAGGATGAACTCGATCTCAAAGCCAAGGCGGACATGGAGCGCCTACCTGTCACCATTGCTAGGGATTTTCCAAAAGCTGACGTGGTTGTCATCGGCTTCACCGATAACGTTGGCCCCGTTGAAATTGATCCGAAGTTGTCACTACAACGAGCAATGAGAATCACCGACGAACTTAACAAATCTAAGCTCCCCGCCAAACCCGCGGGTCTCGGTCGACAATCGCCTGTGGGTGATAACGCAACAGAAGACGGACGAGCTCGCAACCGGCGGTCGGAGGTTTGGGTGGTGCCGGAATGAGAAAGACGCTCATATGACATTACCAGAAACATCATGGCCGATTGTTGCCGCAACCGTTGTGGGAGG
>JBAXMV010000112.1:0-1815 GCA_037134095.1 bacterium
AGCACTCTTCTCTAGCATCTCCTCAAACTGAACCTCAGCCTCTTTGAAGAAGCCCTCTATCACAATCTCGTTCATTCCTGCCTCTAGCATTGCTTTTTTTACTCCCCCTCTGAACTCTTCCTTTTCCCACGAAGCCATCTTTACGTATGGTGATGGGGCTGAAGTAGCTACCGGGAACTTTGAGATCTCCACTAGTGAGCTCTCTTTGAGGAGTTCGGATATGATCCCCAGCTTTGCTTCTTTCGAGAATGTTGTTTCTTCTAGGGATTTCTCTATTCCTCTCTTTAGTTCTTCTAGGTGCATAATTTTTCTCAGGTACAGATTTAGTTTCCTTGATTTTATATTGGTTCTCCTCTAGTTGCAAGTCTGCTTTAACAAGCTTGATCATACGAGCTTTCTTCTTGGGCAAACCACTAGTACCCATCTTATGGCGACCACTGTAGAGCTTCTTTACAGAGTAGATGGTTTCTTTCAAAGCATAGTTGAGTTCTGGAGCACACTCAGGAGTCCATTCACGCTGATATGTATCAACCCAGCTATAGATCTTGTGCATGTACTGTACGAACTTCTCGAAAGCTGTGCCTGTGCCACGAGTCTTTCTGTTACGTTCGTCAGGGAGTACCTCGTAGCCTTTCAAGGAAGCTCTGAGAGCCTCTATGGGCATATCACCCTTCACCCATAGCATAACATGAGTGTGGGGGTCTAGAACACCACCTAGGAGGCTAGTAGAGGCTATCTCGTGGCTGTATAGGTAAGCCCCTAGAGTACCGTTACGCTTCAGACGAGCTAAACCAGGAATTACACCATCCCAGTTCTTCCATACTCGGTCTTCAAAAGATAAATCTGGGTCTTTACAAGGTCCACCACGAATAACTAAACCCATAGCATGATAACCTTGCTCGGTAAGATCATCCACACTGTCACTATGCTCATTGATCCACTCATTACTATTATAGTTAGCAGTACGAGGGGATAGTATAGAATCCTTCTTGTGGTCACTCCAGCCATTCTTACAGGTTTTACCCCAACGGTTCTTGTAGTCTTTGTGATTGTTAAGATAGCTCTCTACTATGTCATAGAAGCCCAGGGAGATCATGATAGAGGAGTAAGCAGTAAAGTGAGAGTGTTCTTTCATACCCCAAGCACTCTTATGAATAACTCCACGGTTACCACTACGACCAACGCCTTCTATCACAGCAAAGTACAGTGAGCTCATTAGATGCTGGCCTTCGATAGGTAGAATGTCTAGGTTACGATACATCATCTCACCACTAGTGAAATCCAAGTGTTCTATAGCACGCTTAACTGGAGTTACATGCCTATCACGCATAATCTCGTTGGATCCTCGGTTTATCCAGCTCCTGAATCCTACTTCTGTGGGTTTCTCGATGTGTTCGATCATTTGATGAGTGGGAAAGTACGACCGAGGAACCGGAATGTCAACCCTGTAGGAAGAGAAAGTTTAGGATAGAGTTCTCCATACTGATCTCGGAGGTGTGTGTTGTAATAGAGGGGGGACAATACTATCTCTTAGGCAGGGGTTACAAAACTGGTGTAAAACCGCAATTGCTAGCTTTCTGGGTTTGGAGTATTCTTGTGGGATGGAGCGCCTAAAAGAAATTAAAACAATTACTATACGAAATAAGCGCTACAAGTTCGCTTTGAAGAAAAATCTTATCGAGAAGCAACAGGCACGAGGTTTGACTGATGCTCCGGATACCAAGGGTAAAATGGTTACTATAGATCCCAATCAGTCACCCAAGGAAATGCTAGAAACCCTTATAGACGAATTCTTCCATTGCGCCCTATGGGAGA
>JBAXMV010000113.1:0-1786 GCA_037134095.1 bacterium
AATGTGAAGGGCGTTAAATAATGAACGACATTCTTCTTTGTCTGAATATTGTCAATGCCCACTATGTTTGGTGTTTTATAAGCTAACCTTTCAGCTACTAATGCGGTTACAATTCCTAAAATAGGTATGGTGCTTGCATAAATACTCACTATTGCTAAGGTTAAGGCTATATTTGCATCTTTACATGCCTGTTGGATCACAATATCGTCAGTCGTTTTAATATTTTTCATTATTAAAGACAATATATCATTGTACTCCGGTTTTAGTAAGTAAGTTATTTACTTAAGAATTTTATGCGTCATTCTACCTAATTTTTTATTGTGCCGTCTTGGACGCCTAACAACATACCAATGAATATAAATGCTATAAAAATGCCCACTATGTACAACAAAATCATAGAAGTCTTATTGCCTTTTTTCTTCCTGATTTCATTTGCTTTGTATATCGCAAGTACACCTATGCCAGCTACTAAGAGATTGGGAATAAGTTGTCCTAATTGGTAATCATCCATTTGAAATAATCTTTCTGCGTGTGTTATTTAATCTAATCGTACTCTCACTAGTCCAATATCTCAACTTGGCTTTCGCCTGTAACAGATATTTGTGGGTAACCGTTATATTGCGAAATTAGACCACTGACTCTAACTTTTTTACCTTCATATTGTGATAATTCAGTATCACTGAAAGCTGAATCCTTAGGTATATAAATAACGAATCCATTTTTATAATCTTCTTTCTCGTCAATAAATTTAGTACCAGCCGCAGTTTCATATGTATAGCCTACAGTAAACTCAACACAACCATTCTCGCTGTAATGATCCCGGACATTTTCCGGCGTGAAGCAAGTACTAGTGGGTTCTGCAAGGTTAGAGTCTGTGGTTTGGCTATTTGATATTTCACCTTCTGAACCTCTAGCCGCAATAATTGCAAAAAAGCTAACAAGTGCAACAATAATTATTATCGAGGCGATTATACTGTTCTTTTTATCATTGTCCATTTATTTGATCTTACTATGTTTATGAATCACAAACTAATTAAAAATTGATTAAAAATGTTCAATCAGTTAGTGTATAAATAACAACTAATTACATATGAATAGTCAATCAAGCGAAACTAGAGCAGGTAAAGTAATTCTTATTGCTATTGCTGCAGCAATAGCAATTATTGGTTTTGACTACTACACGCAAAAAATTTATGTCAGCTGCACTAGCTATGATATCAATTACCAAGTAATCACAAATGATGACGCTACGAAAGCTAGTGGCACTACTACCATTACTCAAGCAGGGGTGAAAGGCACGAAAACTAAATGCGTTAAGAAAGACGGAACAGTAGTTTCTGATAATGTAGTTTCTCAACCAGTAAATGAAATTATTGCTAGAGGCACAATGTTGCCAACACCGCCACTTCCACCACCCACTTCGTACAGGACGGGCGCAATTTGCCGTGACGGCTCAAGAAGTTATGCTACTGGTAGGGGCGCGTGCTCATGGCACGGTGGCGTATCTTATTGGTTAGAGAATTGAAATATTCGAATATGTCACCAATTAAAAAACCACATAAAAAAACTCGCACTTGGATAATAATACTATCAATTATTATTTTGATAGCTATGGGTATCGTGATTATGATTATGATGACGGTCGTAATACCAAAACTAACGGATTTACCTTTACTGATGCGTCTACTCTCACCACGTCGACCGTAACTCCAACCGTAAACACTTTAACTGCAAACGGATCCTCAAATACGACTGTAACGGTTAAGTTATACAGCGCGCTCTCTGT
>JBAXMV010000114.1:0-1785 GCA_037134095.1 bacterium
ATCTTTTTAATACTGACGTGGCGGTGCGGCAAGCGTTGGATATTGGCAATCCTTGGGCTTGCTGCCGTTGCAAGTTTGGCATTGACACAATGGGGGGCAGTCGCTCAGCCAGCGTTTGCCTTTTTTATGTTGCCGACAAGATGTTGGGAACTATTAGTAGGTGCCTTCACAGCGTTCTATGCTGAGAAGCAAAATGACCAGTCAGCCAGTCAGCCAGTCAGCCAGTCAGCTAGTATGGCTGGGTTGTTGTTGATATGCATCGCGATATTTTTATTTGATAAGAACACTCCATTCCCAAGCGTATATGCTCTCGTTCCAACTATTGGGGCAGGACTTGTTATTTTGTACGCAACGCCTCCAACACTTATTGGTAAACTACTTAGTAGTAAGGTAGTCGTTGGTGTTGGACTTGTTAGTTACAGCGCATACTTGTGGCATCAACCACTCCTGGCTTTCGCACATCATAGAAGTGATGACGATCTAAGCAATTTATTACTACTTTCTTTATGCGTCATGTCATTTGTTCTTGCTTATATTAGCTGGAATTTTGTTGAGAAGCCATTCAGGGCTAAGAATAAGTTCACGCGTAAGAGTATATTTATACTCGGTTTTGTTGGTAGTTTGTTCTTTTTTGTTATTGGTTTGAGCGGCCATTTGTCTAAAGGCTTCCCATTTAGAGTAGATGCGATAACTGCTACTTTGGACAATCCAAATATGGAAATTTTCGAAAGTCGAGTAGCCGAGTGCTGGAGTAAATTCGATGAACGACCAAATATAGATTCAGCCTGTCTGCTCGGCCAGCCCGAGGGCGCACGTTCATTTGCGTTGTTAGGTGATAGCCACGCTGGCTCACTGCTTCATGAAGTGTCGGCCAATGCTCGGAAGCTGGAAATTGGCGGTCTCAATTTTTCATATAGAAGCTGCCCACCTTTAAAAAGGTTAAAGCCCGTACCATTTTTTGAAGGTGATATGGTTTGTTGGAGATTGCGGCAAAGCTTTTTTGATGACCTTTCTAAGACCTCTATTGTCCCAAATACCATAGTGATCAGCGCTCGATGGGCTCTTCTTGTGGAGAAGGCTAGATTTAGAAATCGAGAGGGTGGCAATGAAGTCGGCAGTGATTGGGTTTGGAATTTGAGGGGTGATAATCTTGTCTATTCTGAGGCTATGGGAAATGAAATTGTCGAATCAGTTCAATTGATATTGAAAACTGGCCGGAAAGTAATTTTGGTTTATCCTGTTCCGGAAATGGGTTGGCAGGTGCCAACATATTTGGCGAAAAAGTATTGGGTTAACCAAGCTCTTTCAGATGCTGATGGTGCTACTTCGTATTCAACTTATCTCCAGCGAAATAAGCGTGCAATGGAGGTTTTGGATTCACTCGGAGAGCGAGACAATCTTATTCGGGTGAGGCCTGATAAAATATTGTGTGACAGCGTTGTCAAAATGCGTTGTGTTTCTCATTTAAGAGGAGAACCTCTTTATGTGGACAACAATCATTTGTCTAATGTTGGCGCCAAGTTGATAGTCGACGAGATAATGAAACACATTGGCAAGTAGTTTTGCTGAGGAAAAATGGCTGAAATTTTGCGATCAGCTTTTGGACTCAGTAAGTCGCCTCCGGCTATATTTGCAATAATCGTTGGTCCGATTTGTTCCGGTAATCTGAATGAAAGGCCTGATATGCCCACAATGAACCTGCCAGCTGAATTTCAACCCTACTCGCAGTGGCGCGCAGAGGGCAACCTCTTTGAGCAGGTACAGGCTCTGCTCACAGTGGGCGGT
>JBAXMV010000115.1:0-1769 GCA_037134095.1 bacterium
TTGGCGATGATCCAGCCATTCCTGATCCTCATGGAATACGCAAGACTGAGCGCCCTAAAACAGCGCCTGAGAATTCTCAAAAACTACATAAAAGACCCTTCGATATTGCATCCTTGAAAGATTCAAGCTGGTTCTTTCAAACTCGTAATTTGGGGACTTTTTTGCTGTTGGGGGCCTGCCTGACAGGTGTGTGCATTCTTTTATTCCTTGCCTACAAATCTATTACTTTGAATGCGCAAGCAATTGCAGAAGCATCACAAAAACAAATTTCTGAGCTTCACCAGGAATTAGCCCTCATGCGCAAAGAACTTGAAAGTGGTCAAGAGGACTTATATGAGGAAATTGATTTATTAGAAGTAAGTATTCACTCACTAAAGGAAAATAAAGTGCCTCAGAGGGTAATTGCTAAAGTTCAGCCGCTTTCTCATGAAGCAGAACTGCGGCGCTGGCGTTATTTAGGGACAAGTCAAATGGGGTCAATTCAGCAAGCCTTTTTCCAAGTTGGGAAACATTCTGCTGCCTTTGAAAAAGGTGTACTTACTCTGGGCGATTGGCGACTGACACAGATCACAAAAGAGAGTGCCACCCTCACCCATCCTCAAGGGAAGAGCATCGTTTTAAAGCCCTTTCAAACCGAATGATTCAGGCTCCAAAAAGCATGACTATTGAATTAAAACGATTTGGTCTTGGGTTAGTCTTCATGCTGACTTTTTCAATCATGCCTATGCGAGTAAATCCATCAACACAAGATTTACTAAGCACGCCAATTAGCCTGCAATTCACGGATATTGAAGTCGTGGAGCTTTTACAAGTTCTTGCAAAGCTTGGTAACACCAACTTCTTGCTCAGCGAGTCCATTAAAGGCAAGATAACGATTGATCTGAATAACACTCCGTGGCAAACCGCTCTGCACTCCATCATCGCCAGCAGAGGCTTACGCCTTGTCAGAAATGGTGATATTTACTGGATTGGACCACACTCTGAAATTGCCGCATTTCAAAAACACCGTCGTGAAGATGCTGCGCTTCCTTTCGGGGGAGATCACATCAATAGCCCTCGTCAAATACTCATTGAAGCTCGTGTTGTCGAGGCGGATGAGCGCTTCGCCCGTGAACTAGGAACTAAGCTTGGCTACCAAGCAAGCTCACTTAACGGCATCCCAGAACAAAAAATACAAAGCAATATGGCTTTAGGTGGTCTAGGTATTAATGGGTATAACCCCGCCACTATAGCTGCAACTCTCGTCTCTCGAAATGCTAGTCGTCTTTTACAAATGGAATTGTCAGCGCTTGAGTCTGATGGGCAGGGAAAGATACTTTCTAATCCACGCATCATGACTGGCGACCAAGTAAAGGCTACTATAGAGCAGGGTACCGAACTCCCCTATCAAACAAGTTCTCAAAATGGCAGCAAGTTGCAATTTAGAAAAGCCAATTTACGCCTAGAAGTCCTACCCAAAATCCACCCTGATGGAAAAATATCAATGTTGGTTGGCATCAATAAAGATACCGTTGGCATGAAAACTGAACAGGGGTATGCCATTGATACAAAAAGCCTTAGTTCAGAGGTCACCGTTGAAAATGGTGGAACCGCCATCATCGGTGGAATTTTCCAAACTACCGAACGAGATGACGAAGTCAAGATCCCATTATTGGGAGATATTCCCCTCATTGGTCATTTATTTCGCCATAAATCTAAATTACGCGACAAAACCGAGCTTCTTGTCTTCCTAACCCCTACCGTTCTCGACAAACCCTAATAAAATCAAA
>JBAXMV010000116.1:0-1755 GCA_037134095.1 bacterium
ATTTATTAGAGAGCGGGCAGGTGCTGGTGGCAGGCGGCGTAGGATCTTCATCAATCGCTATTGCTTCTGCCGATCTTTACGATCCTGTAACAAGGACATTTACCATAACGGCTTCAATGTCCTACCCTCGCTATGCCGCTTCGTCTGTACGACTTTTAGATGGGCGTATTTTTGTAGCTGGTGGTGAAGGTATTGATGGGACTGGTATTAATTCCGTTGAAATTTATAATCCCACATCCAGTACGTGGCAGGTAACTAGCAACATGAGTACTCCACGTGTAAATCCAACAGCAACCTTGCTGAATAATGGAAAAGTGTTGGTCGTGGGTGGATATTCCTACGATAGCAATTGCTGCGCCCTTGCTAGTGCTGAAATTTATGATCCTGCTACTAGAACCTTTTCTCTTACTGGATCCTTGTCTACTGCACGTCGAAATGCAACAGCAACCCTACTGAATAACGGCACAGTATTAATAGCTGGTGGCTACAACGGAAGCAATTTAGATGCGCCAGAAATTTACGATCCAACAACTGGTAGGTTTAGTGTGACAGGTTCAATGGGTACACCTCGCCGCTTTCCAACAGCCAATCTTTTGTTAGATGGAAAAATATTAGTTCTAGGTGGATATGGAGAAAACAATACTGTGCTTGCATCTGCCAGTTTATATAATGCACAAACAGGTACTTTTTCTTATACGGGTTCAATGAACACTCCAACTGGCCGACAAACATCCACGCTGTTGATCGATGGCAAGGTTCTGGTCGCTGGTGGATACAATCCAGGGACAGATCAAGTGTTATCTTCTGCAGAACTTTATGACCCAATTACAGGCACGTTTTCTGTTACTGGATCCATGACGGTTCCCCGCTGGCGTCATGCTGAGGCTCGTTTATTAAATGGCGACGTCTTAATAGTGGGTGGCGCAAACGTAGGCGGAAACGCTGGCGGCGCAATTGCATCGGCAGAGACGTATACGAGAAAATAAGACTAATGTCAGCTATGGGTGAGTAGCAGTCATAAGTGAATTGAGCCTTATTTAAAGAAGTGTTTAAAAAGTATTCTCTTTAAATTTCTGCTCTTATACTTCTTTGGTCCCAGCTTCAAGTCCTGATGGGCCCACTAGAAAAGCAACCCCTCATCAGCAATGTTGGGGGTTTTGATTTTTACTAAGTACTTCCACTAATGCAAGTAGAGCTTTTATCCCCTATTTTGACTGATAATGTATTTTTAAATGCTTTTGTCGGTATATCTCATGATTAAAAAATTGCTAATAATCAGCACTGCTGTTTTTTCAATTGGGCTAAGTGCTCAGCCATTAGATGTCAGTATTGGAGGTGCGAGAGATATTTATGATGGCTCTCTTTATCCTGATAAAGCAGTTCGTACTTATAGTCAGACGGAACGTATCTTTCCTACCCGTGTTATCAAGGCTGGCAGTAAGATTTCCCCTCTACTTCAGAGTAATCAACAATTAACTACATTGAAATTCACCTCAGAAGGTAAGACTTATGATTTACCGGATTACGTAGCGCTTAATCGGATGGTGGGTTTATTGGTACTTAAAGATGGCAAGATTGCTTATGAGCATTATGATTTTGGTGTGACGCCGAATACCAAATGGATGTCGATGTCAGTAGCAAAGTCATTTGTATCAACATTGGTGGGGGCAGCCATTAAAGATGGCTATATCAGCAGCTTAAATGATCCAGTTACCAAATATTTGCCGCAACTTTCTGGAAGTGCTTATGAGGGTG
>JBAXMV010000117.1:0-1741 GCA_037134095.1 bacterium
GGTTGGAAAGGCTTAAATTTACATTCAAATCAAGCCCGGATCCCTGGATGGCTGAGGGTTTAGCCTTGGTGTTTGACAAGGAAGTAAACAAAAACATGATTCTTTCTCTGTTTTACATAAACAGAGAAAGTAAAGATTTTGCTGACTACTTACGTCCATTTTTACAGCTTTGTTTATTAAATGGCAAAGAGTTGCACCAGTTTAAAAGCTCTATTGCGCGATTCAATGTTACATACGCCAGTACCTATCTTACCGTGTATCTCCAACAGTTGGATGAAGACAGCGAAGTGTTTACAGATTTGAAAAAAGTTAGGATGATTCAGCAATTGTGTTACAGCATGTACAACTACTTGGAGGAGGATGTGCTTGTGCGTGTGGTAGGACTAATAATCTGCGCGTACATGCGTTTTGACAGCAATCCGGACGAGTTCATTTCAGATGAAGACATGTCTGCATTAGTAGACGTTTTGCCATTGGTAAATCGGAGTGTGTACCTACACGATGATAACAATGTGATAATGATGAGTCGCGACTCCTCAGACGTACATTTTCGCAGCATGTTGACGCGAGAACACGAGAAACGTAACATTTCCATGATTCGTTCGTGCATGCACAATGGTGTGCTGAACATGGATGCAATAAAAGCATTGGATTTTGGGCACTTGCAGTCCATAAATCACCCGGCGTTACGTATGCAAGCAAACGGCGAGGTTAATTACACCATGCCAAATGGCGGCGTAGTGGCATGCCAGCAAGTCCAGCTAAACACTGGCGTGGTAAATGGAGGTACTTACGCGACACTGTTTGCTGTGGCCACCATATTTTACTGCGACGCAGCTAGTCTGCTGTTGTTTCTGTTGCCGCGGTGGCTGTACAAGTCAGACTTGTATGAAAGTCAAGACTGGTTGGTAGTTTTGGAGGTAGACCTTTTAGTAGACGATGAAAATCGGTTTTTTATTAGACCTAATGCAGCCCTTGCCTTAAATCAGCACAAAGTTGTTGGGTGTTTATCGCCAAGTCACACCGACACGGAAAAGGCTGTCCAACTACAAAACTTTCCATTTTTAGCTGTAATGCCACAAACCAGCATGATGTTTGTGATAAAAGATGACCTCACCAATGCTTTTTCAGTGTTTTTGCTGCAGCACAACAGAGAAGTAGGCTGTTTTAGTAATGCAGTGTTTAAAGCAGGTAAGTACAAGCACAACAGCAGACTTGTGGTTAACATTCAAAACAACTTCTTACTGCCGGAGTTAACACCTGCGGAAAGCAAAGTGTTCGCGTTAATGATTGAAAATAGTGCCGGCAGTTTGGTGGGTTTTATGAACGAGGCAGGGCCTAGAATCCCGCATAATTTGGACGTGTTTACACAGCGTAACTTTACAAAAATGGACATTGCGGAAACATGGGGCTCTGTATTTAAACTAGCCAAGGGTGCAGTGTCTAGTGAAGAGTATGGACAAGGCTATCCGGATTTGTACACGAATCTATGCCGAGAATTTAAACCCACAAAAACATTAAGTCTGGAAGATATTGTGGTCTTGCTAGCACAAATAGCAAGAAAAGTGACCACTGTGCTTCCGACAATTACACAACGACTTAGAGAGTGTGTCCGTTTGCGGATACTATTATGCAAGAGAATTAAGTGGACATTGGTTGGTCCTTTCAATTGTTTTACTTTTTTAACAGAAAACGCGAATAATTTGCTGCCTTTGCTGCAGTGCAACACGTACATTACTAC
>JBAXMV010000118.1:0-1732 GCA_037134095.1 bacterium
GGGTATGAAAGCAGCCCCTGACGTTGATTAGCCCTCGGAGGCACCACTCGACCCAAAGCAGACCTTAGTGGAACCGACTCTCTTACAATACCGCCCTATATTTACCAAATATGCCTTGAAAATGGCGCGATATTTAGCTATACAGCTCTAGCAACCTACCTTTTACCCCACATGAAACTTAATCTCGGCCCCGCCTATCTCTTGCTAAACTCCACAAAACATCCAAACTAGATCAAAAATGCTAGCAAACTTGCACAAAAAACCTTTAGCCGTGTTAATCGCGCTTGTTATCCTCGTTGGGACATATTTAGCCATCACTAAATATAATTCTGGCACCATCTATCGTTTTGGCAAGCCAGCAGAATTCACGGGTACTTTCCACAGGGGCATATTTGAGAACTGTTGCGTCAATGGAGGCTCTGTTAATACACCCTATCTTTATGTTGATCTTCCAGAAAAAGTTGTGTTTAAGGATGGCACCGACCCGAACGTGAAAAATATGAGCGTCCAGATTGAAACCAACTCAGCATTTTCGCAGCTGAAGGAAGGTCAAACCATCACAGTTCAATGTGGCGACCTTTGGGAAGGTAATGCTGGCCATTACGCATTAAGTGTTTATTGCAAATCACCCACATTAAAAAATGCATCGCCAGTAACAGCTCAACCAGTAGTGAATATCAACACACTTAAAGAAATAGACAAGGCGGGTTTGATTGACTACTCAAGTCCGTCAGCCATAATGAATTCCTGCGTCGTGATCATAGCTGGGCTTATGACTAACCCCGATTTAACGCCAAAAGCAAAAGAACTTCTAAATGAAAGTGGTACGGCCTACGCCGAACAGCTCAAGATCGAGTTGAGAAAAGATCCTAATGGCGTAGAAGCTGCCGCTCGAGCGGCCGACAATGTATTACCGAAGTTCTTGATGAGCTTCCGGTCAAATGAACAAGAAGTCGCCATAAATGCTGGTACTGCCTGTCTTAAAGCACTTCAATAAGGGAATAGAGCATGCTAAAGAAACTAATGGTTATGGTACTGTTGGGCACACCCACCCTATCTTTTGCCGATGCTAGCAGCTGTAACTTTATCTCTGACGACAATAGCAAGAACTACTGTATTGCGGTTGCAAAGAAGGATGCTTCATATTGCAGCTTTATTACTGATGAGAACCGTAAAAATATGTGCATCGCCATTGTTAAAAATGAACCCTCATACTGCGGCTTTATTACAAATAGCGACCAGCGTAACAACTGCCTAGGTCAGGCTGGCAGTTAACAGAGTTACTTATTATTTACTAACTTAATTATTTGAGCTTCATGACTTTTATAGTAGGCACTGCAATCATTCACCTGAGGCACAAGCCCTTCGCCAACTTGCATTGCAGGGATCCCGGCCCTTGCCGCTTGAGTTGTTTTTGCCTGTTCAGCAGCAGCATACTGGACCATTCTGTCTTGCCCAATAAGCGCTTTAGCAATACCTGAGGTAGCTTTCACTCCCGTCATGTATCCATCCAGACTTGCTTGAGGTAACTTCAAGACAGTGCCAACAGCCAACATCTCAGCAAAAATACCAGAACACTTAGCCATTTTTACACCAATCTCGTCAGGTGACAAAACAGGTTGAGCTTGAACACACGTAAAAATTGAAATGCCAAGTACAAAAGCAGTAATTTTTATGGTCATCATATTTTTATATTAGTTAATGTTAATTACTACAGGCAATTAATCAGGAT
>JBAXMV010000119.1:0-1710 GCA_037134095.1 bacterium
GATATATTCGGCCAAGCGAAAGCGAGTGTCCTTTTGGACCTGGGTAATATAGTTATACTCAGATAGACGATTTGTTTCACCCATGTTATTGCTATTTTCGCAAAATTACATAATGGTTGCAAGCTTAAGGGGTAAAAATTCAAGTCAAAATATTGACGGCACGAGCCGCTACTAAGGCGACGGTTATCAATGATACTAGCGACTGCAAGCTCATTAAGCTTTTTGCGCGGTGAGTATATGGCATAGTATCGGTCGGACTAAATGCAGTAGCGTTAGTTAAGGATAAATACAAATAGTCAAAGAATGTTGGGTGCCAATTAGTATAATTACCACTATTGTCAGACATTTGCGGAAACATAAAATCTATCATGGGTACATCAGATGCTTTGTCTTTTTTGACGCCACTGTCGAGTTCCCAGTACCACAGACCAAAAATGATAATATTAGTTAAAAAGATTGCTAAGCCAGACAGGATAAGCTCTTTTCCGGAAACTAATTTGTGATTAAAGAGATCAGAGATCACTAATACTAATGAAGATATATTGGCTATTGAAATAATAGCAATTAGAGCTACCGCCATGCCATGTCGAATGTGATATATAAATTTATGCTTTCT
Source organism: bacterium (assembly GCA_037134095.1). Classification (GTDB taxonomy): domain Bacteria; phylum Patescibacteriota; class Saccharimonadia; order Saccharimonadales; family UBA4665; genus RGVC01. The sequence goes on from JBAXMV010000119.1 coordinate 617, forward strand.
TTTAGAAACAACGAAAAGCGCTAATAACAATAAAACTTCTAGGCCTGCGATCAGGTATTTTGGCCCGACAGTCAAAGAGCTGTTAAGAGAAAGTTGCAATATTATAGCTACAAAAACTGCCAGCTGAACATGCCAATATGGCTCTGGTTTTTTAAGTTGTTTTAAATGAGCTAATTTCATATCGTATAGGATAAGAATAAGCTCATTGCAACCTAAATGCAACAATAGGTGAATCTAGGTAGCAGTGATTGCCTATCAAGCCCCAGGTCTTAATCCTACGGCTTTTGACTTGGCAAGGATGCTCTCTAAATATTTTATTTATTTCTTTATTCGATTAATAGCTTTTGCAAATAAAATTCCGATTGTTCCAATTGATCCTGCGAACAAGAACGGCAAGCTAAGCATTACAAAAACCAAACCACCAAAACCGACATCTCCACAATTAGAAGGAATATTTATTATGATATTTAAAGTATGGGTTTTTGATAAAGATTGGCGGTGTAATTAAAATCTTCAAAGTATTTTTGAGCCACTTTAGTAAAGCCTTGTTGTTCATAATAATTACAAAGAGCAGGATTGTCTGTTGAGCAATCTAAACGCAAGTATTTAATGTCATTCCGCTTTGCTTGTCCCTCTGCCCAGATTATCATTTTTTTACCAAGATCTTGACCGTGTGCGCTATGTATAACAGCTAAACGATGGACATACAAAGCTGACGGGTCAAATTCGTCCCAGGCACTATCTTTCGATTCTAATGACAGTGTGGCTACTGGCTGTTTTCCTTGCGATACGATGTAGGTTTCACCTGTAGCTAGCATTTTGCTAATGCTCTCCGATTTGAAAACCCCCCATCCGTTGTCACCGTGCTGGCGTTTAAATTCGGCAGCTTGGTTGAGGATATCAGTAACTAGCTGAGCGTCTTCGGGTTTAGCGTTATTAAAATTAAGGGTCATATGATAATGCCTGGATTTATTTCAAATGATTTAAGTATATTTAAGTATACCAAGAATTAAATATGGCTACTATTAATATCTAAAGGTGAAAATTAGATGCTTTTTGTTGTGTTTGAACAATCAAAATTTATAGCACTTGTT
>JBAXMV010000120.1:0-1710 GCA_037134095.1 bacterium
ATTTTCCTTTAGAGGCTAGGGAGTATTTTTATGTCTAAAATCAAGGCCATATTATTTGACATGGATGGTGTGTTAATTGACGCAAAAGATTGGCATTACGAGGCGCTAAATCAAGCCTTATCCCTATTTGGTATGGAGATTAGCCGTTATGACCATATGGTTACTTATGATGGCCTGCCAACGAAGAAAAAGTTAGAAATGCTCACATTAGAGCGCGGCCTGCCAAGAGCTTTACATCATTTTATTAATGATATGAAGCAGGAATTTACTTTCCAACTGGGTTATGCAAAATGCAAGCCGACTTTTAATCACCAATACGCACTGTCTCATTTAAAAGCTCAGGGCTTCAGGATGGCGGCCTGCTCAAACTCTATTCGGAAAACGATGGGGGTCTTATTTGAAAGAGCTGCGCTGAACGACTATTTTGACTTCTACCTCTCCAATGAAGATGTTAAAGAGCCCAAGCCGCACCCAGAGATGTATGTCACGGCTATTCAAAGGCTAAATCTTGAACCCAATGAATGCCTAATTCTTGAAGACAATGAAAATGGTATTAAGGCTGCGCAAGCCTCGGGCGCCCACGTTTTAATTATTCATGATGTTCATGAAGTTAACCTAGAAAACATCACGAAACGAATTTTGGAAATCGAGGCGGAATCATGAATTTAGTTATTCCCATTGCATCTAGCTCTAAGTTTTTTAGCCTTGAAGAGTACGGCTACCCAAAGCCTTTGATTGAAATCATGGGAACACCCATGATAGAGCACGTAATTAAAAATATTACTCATGGTAACAGTTTCAAAAAAATTATATTTATCGTAAAGCAAGATGAGTGCGACCACTTTCATCTTGATAACACCTTAAATTTATTAAGCCCCATTAAGCCTGAAATTATTAAGTTGCGGGCCGATACTCAAGGCGCATTGTGTAGTGTTTTATTGGCTGTTGAACATATTGATAAAGATGAGCCTTTGATGATCTCAAATGCTGATCAAATCTTTGATCAGGGAATTGCCGATCACCTACATCACTTTACTGCTAGTAACTTAGATGCCGCCTGCCTTACCTTTAGCTCCGTGCATCCACGCTGGTCCTATGTGAAGGCGAATGGGGATGGATTGGTGATAGAAACCGCTGAGAAAAGGCCTATTAGTAAGCATGCGATTGCTGGAGTGTATTGGTATAAAAAGGGCTCTGATTTTGTACAAAGTGGGATGGCATCTATTAAGCATGGCTCTAGCGTAGAGAGTAAATACTTCATCTCGCCAGTTTTTAATGAATACATCTTGTCAGGCAGGAAGGTTGGGCACCATACCGTACCTAATGAGCAATACCATACGTTTTATAGCCCCCAAAAAATAGAAGAATATGAATCCAACCTCAAGCGTAATCAGGCCAAATGAGATGAAATTATTTAACTTGGACGATATGACCAAAGGTTGGTTTATCGGTAACTTTATTCCCACGGTTTTACCCACCAATCAGGTTGAAGTGGCAGTAAAAAGATATAAAGCTGGTGAATATGAGCCGGCGCACTACCATAAAATTGCTACAGAAATTACTGTAATTATAGATGGCGAGGTAAGAATGAATGGGGCCTTGTATCTGCAGGGTGACATAATTGTAATCGAGCCTAATCAAGCGACTGATTTCTTGGCTATTACGGATGTTTCAACAACAGTAGTAAAATTTCCCGGTGCTCTAGGTGAC
>JBAXMV010000121.1:0-1639 GCA_037134095.1 bacterium
GTGCTTCAGGCCTACTCTTGCTGGCTTATCGAGATTCTGCCGCAATGGCTTCCCTGCTAGCGATTCATTTAGGTTTTGTCATGGGCTTCTTTTTGACTATGCCTTATGGCAAATTTGCCCATGGCATGTATAGAGAGGCTGCTTTATTAAAGAATTCCATCGAAAAGCGTCAGAAAAGCCATTTGCAATTAGGCGCTGATTGATCGGACTGAGTGGATTTCCTGCATTTCTGCCCTTAGACTGGTCAAAACAGCCTAAATTGCTCAAAGAAAATAAGGTTGCAGTGCAGTAAACTGCTAAATCAGTATCATTTAGCTCTAATCACAGAAATTCTTAGGAAATTGCCATGCCAGGTTTACTCCCCAATGTTGATCCAGACGGTTTATTAGAGTTCTCGGTTGTTTATACCGACCGCTCCTTAAATCACATGTCTGAAGAGTTCAAGCGTGTCATGGTCGATATTTCCAGCGTACTAAAGGACGCCTACAACGCCAGCTCTGCAGTCATCGTTCCTGGTAGCGGCACTTTCGGCATGGAAGCTGTGGCACGTCAATTTGCCAATAATCAAAAATGTTTAGTGTTGCGTAACGGTTGGTTTAGTTATCGTTGGACACAAATTTTTGATCTAGCTCATATTACTAACGACATTACTGTTATCAAAGGCCGTCAGTTAGAGTCGTCTACTCAGGGTGTATTTGCACCAGCACCAATTGAAGAAGTAGTGGCCTTCATTAAAAAAGAAAAGCCAGCAGTCGTTTTCGCACCGCACGTTGAAACTTCAGCAGGCATCATCCTGCCAGACGACTATCTCAAAGCAGTAGGTGAGGCTGTGCGCTCTGTCAATGGCCTATTTGTATTAGATTGCATCGCCTCAGGCGCAATGTGGGTGGATATGAAAGCCTGCAATGTGGATGTAGTGATCACTGCGCCACAAAAAGGCTGGAGCAGCTCTCCATGCTGTGCATTGATCGCCCTAGGCGAGAGAGCACGTGAGAAGATTGATGCAACTCAGAGTACTAGCTTCTCCATGGATCTTAAAAAGTGGCTACAGATCATGGAAGCCTATGAAAAGGGTGGTCACGTGTATCACACAACGATGCCTACAGATGCTCTTAAGATCTTACGCAGTGTGATGAAAGAAACACAATCGCTTGGTTTTGCAGCACTCAAGGCAAAGCAAGTCGAGTTAGGCAATAAGGTTCGTGAATTATTGGTATCTAAAGGTTATCACTCTGTTTCTGCGAAGGGCTTTCAGGCTCCTGGCGTAGTGGTGAGCTATACCAAAGATCCTGATATTCAATCTGGCAAAAAGTTCATTGCACTGGGTTTGCAAACAGCTGCTGGTGTTCCTTTGCAGTGCGATGAAAGACCAGACTTCCGTACATTCCGTATTGGTTTATTTGGTCTAGAAAAATTAACTCATGTTGACCGTACTGTTGGTCAATTGGCTGCAGCCTTGGAAAAAATTACTGAGGTTGAAGCGCAAGCAGCGTAATTGTTTTGAGTTGCATATTAAAGCCATCTTCGGATGGCTTTTTTGTTGCCTTAACCCTGGCGAGAAAACCAAAGAGGATATAGAGTAGTTTAAATTTATATAGATAAAGCCATATTTGTTGATTTCTTGAGTATTATTTAGTGA
>JBAXMV010000122.1:0-1622 GCA_037134095.1 bacterium
GCGCAAAAGGCGGCTGATGTTCCCCCTGCTGTAGAAGTGGCAAAACCAAAGTCACCAGCACAAGCTAAGCCAGAGGCGCCAAAAGTGGTGGCACCAAAACCTGCTACAGAAGAAGCACCCAAAGCTCCTGTTACCGCCCCTGCACCAAAAGCTAAAGCAGAATCTATTCTTTAAGAGTTTTCTGCTACCGACCCCTTCCCTCGCCTCCTGTGATAAAAATAAAAAGCCACCTTTAAAAGGTGGCTTTTTATTAACAAGAGTGCTCTATCTCTACAAACTCTTGCAACACTTGACTTGGCGGACGAGGTGTCTACAACATTTTGAAGGGTTTTGCGGATGCTTCTTAATGGCCGTTCTGTGACGGCCAGATACCCAAAAACTGATTAGATTGACTGTCTTGTTGTCTGTAGCTTGTGCCATATTGACAATCTCATCTAAGGCTCCTTGCTTAAAGGTCTTGGTTGTAACTGCCAAACCAGCACTGATTTTGATCTTTACTGTCTCGTAAATGGCTATGGCTTGGGTTTGAGCCAAGTCAGAATCTTCTCTAGCAGTAGAGGCTGCGTGCCATTGCCCATTAGGTAATTTGAGGCTGCATTGCCATTCATGGCTTTTAGGCCGTTTAAAGAGGGTTAGTTCGCCCCGCAATAATGAGAATGTTTTGGGGGCAAAAGGACAAACGCTTTGAGAAAAAAGGCGCTGTAGATTTTGGATGCTAAGCGTCTAGTTACGTGACGCTTACAAGCTTAAGTTCAGATTAGGGTTTGGACGACCAAACTAATAATTAATATCTTTCGTGGGATGCCAGTACCCGACAGGCCTTTATAGCTTCCAAGGTTCTGTTATCGCAGCAAGGCTTTCGGCAAATAGCTAGGGTATACGCTATGTTGATTTTTTTAGTCATAACATTAGCCTTATATCTTCATAAAAAATAATAAGAATCAGTCATGTTGAAAAAATCAAAATTAGTTTTCCTGGTATTTGTACTTTTTGCATTAAGTGCCTGCCAAAAAAATGAAACTGCACCAACAAATACGACCACAACCGCACCTTTAACTAATTTTTTACTTGGGCTATGTAATATTTCATCTACCCCCGAAGGAGATCCACCAGTAACTAGTTGCAATATTGGTGATCTAGAGGCTAGGCCAGTTTGGGCAAGCAGTGTAATAATTTATAACCCAAGCTCAGTGACATTTATGAATATCTGGGGAGGAAAAGAAAAGCAAAGCGGTATTGGAGGAAAAAACCAGGTTGTAGAGCTAAACACTAGCTATCAAGTTGAAAGCCCTAGTTCAGTTATTGTTACTTCTATTTCTCCAAATGGGTGTTCACATCCTGAGAAATTTACTAAATTGGATTCAGATATTTATGTAGAACAACTCAGCTATACCAACTGCAGCGAACCAAATCAAATTAGAGCACTTGATGAAATAATTAAGCAAGGTAAAAGAAAAGTCAGCCTGATACAGTGATCATCCTGCTCTTTTTTTTAAAAACGGGCCGCTATTTCTTCCACCATTGATACACAATAGATTCAGCTGGCTTATTACGAATACTTTGGCTAGTATTTGGAAAGCTATCATGTGGAGTTATCGTGTCAGCTAGCCAATATGAGTTAA
>JBAXMV010000123.1:0-1612 GCA_037134095.1 bacterium
TTGAATGTTGAGGGTGCCTATTAAACATGGTTATTTTTAAGCGGCATATCAACAGAGTTATTTTGGCATTCCGTTAAAAATAGGCGTCAGAGTCTTTCCGATGGTGATGATTGCAGGACCCAATAACACCATCATCAATGCTGGAAAAATACAGAGAATCAGCGGAATAGTCATTTTGACTGGGATAGTAGCGGCTACCTCTTGAGCCATCATGGCGCGCTTTTCTCTGAGAGACTCAGAGTGAACTCTTAAAGCTTCTGCGACGCTAGTACCAAAATGTTCAGTTTGAATCAACATCGAAACTAAGGCATGTATGTCCTCTAAACCAGTGCGATCAGCAAGATTTTTTAAGGCTTTTTCACGAGTAGCACCAGTACGCAATTCCAAATTCAGTATGTGAAACTCTTGCGCAAGCGCTTTACTTTCAATTTGCAACTCTTTGCCCACGCGCTCAATGGCCGAATCTAAGCCTAGACCCGCACCTATACAAACTCGCATCAAATCCAATGCGTTTGGTAGACTTTCAAAAATCTGCTGTTTACGTTCTTTTATTTTCCTCATCAACCAGATATCGGGTAGGTAATATCCAAAGCCAGACAATAAGAATGCAACCGATATAGTCGTCAGAAATGAGTTAAAAAAATGACCAATTAAGGCAATGATGACGTAGAGAATAGGCAAAATCAGTGTGAGCACTGTTTTGAGAGAAAAGAACATAATCGCTTCAATCTCACGATAGTATCCAGCGCCCATAAATCGCATGCGCGTTGCTGAATTTTCCCACTCATCTTCCGGCATGGAATAGCGAATCAACTTTCCAAAGTAATTGTTGATCATGACCTCAAGTGGCGTTTGTATTGGGTTTAACTGATCCACTATATCCATGCGAATACTTGCGAGCCGCTGATTTAGCAAGCGAGCTGAAAAATATCGAATGATCACGTAGTAACTAGCGCTAGTAATTAATACAAAGGCTAATATAAAAGTGAAGATTCGAATGAGTTCCATGAATCTTCCTATACCCTAATCTTAGCCATGCGTTGCATCCAAATGATCCCAAAGAACATCAGCACGAGGGTGTAACCCACCATGGTTCTTCCAGTCGGTTCACGCCACAAAACCCCAATGAAGTCTGGTCTTACGATAATCATTAATAAGGCAACCGCAAAAGGTAAGATACTTAAAATCCATGCTGATGAACGCGCCTCTGATGTCATAGCGTGTAAAGTTCTTTTGGCCTGCAAGCGTTCCCGGACTAATTTAGCCACCCCATTGATGAGGCTCGATAAATTGCCACCAATTTCCTGATTGACAAATACAGCTACAGCAAAATAGCGCATTTCGGCACAGTCAATTCTCTCAGATAGATCCGACATGGAATCCTGGATGGATCTACCGAAACTAATCTCTTGAAATGTTTTTTGAAATTCTGATGCAATCGGATCACGAGATTCATTGGCGGCCATCTGCAAGGACCCAGCGAAAGTATGGCCAGCCTGCATAGCCCTGGCAATAAAATCTAAAATTTCTGGGAGCTGGGTCTCCAATTTTTCTTGCCGTTTTGCTAATTCATATGTTAAATAAATAGGAGGCAAGGCAGCAATGATAAAAC
>JBAXMV010000124.1:0-1571 GCA_037134095.1 bacterium
TCTACGTGGCCGGGAGTGTCTATCAGATTTAACTCATAATCTTTGTAGCTCATCCTCACTGGAGCCAGTTTGATAGTAATACCCTTTTCTCGCTCAAGATCCATTCGATCTAAAAGTTGGGCTTTCATATCTCTTTTTTGGACAGTACCAGTCAGCTCCAATAAGCGATCGGCGAGCGTAGACTTACCGTGATCGATGTGAGCAATTATGCAAAAATTTCGTATTGTTTTTTGATCCATTTACCTAATTATACCATAAATAACAGAGGTAGGATAGAGTCTTAATGCTTTATTAAGAACGTACTAATTTCCTGACAAATTTACGGCTTCGATACAATACAGGCCTTACTTCTTCTAGCCCAAAGAGTGAAGACAGTGTGATGTGAACCGAAAAAGTTACGAATGCAATTAGAGCCAGCTTTGATCCTAAAGTTATGAAACCTTTATCGTTAATTCCTAGCGGGTAGAGCGATATCATAATAAACGTAGCGACTACGGTAAAGCCAGATACCGATAATATCTTTAATATACCGGTCAGGAATTTGAAATCGAATAGTTTATGATCCCTAAATAACATCACAGTGCCTAGTACAAAAACTTCGCTGGCCGCAACAATCGATTGGGCCAAGGCCAGACCAGACACTCCGTAGTTGCTGGGACGAGCTAAAGTTATGGCTAAAAAGACGTTTAGTGAAATCGCAAACAATGAAACGAAAAGTGGTGTCTTGGTATCTTTTTGTGAATAAAACCAGCGCGAAATAATTGTGTATATAATTCTAAAAAATATTGCCAGTGCTAAAAATCCGAATATTGTAGCAATCTGTTGATTCCCATTGGTGTAGATTAAACGGGCCAGGTAGCCTCGTGCGAAAAATGAGAATATAACTATTGGCGTGCTTATCCAGATAATAACTCTTAGAACTTTCAGGAAGTCACTGCGGAACAGATCTGGTCTGCCCTGGCTTAGCCTAGCATTTAGGCGTGGAAAAGCAGCTGTAGATATAACTGTTCCTACTAGCATGATTGGTGCGGTGCTAAGAATGTAGGCGTTACTGAAATAAGTAATGTTGCCCGTTCCTAGTCCACTGGCAATATGCGTTTCGACAATCGACTCAACTTGATCCACCCCTTGGTCAAGTGAACGTGCTGGGAGGTTTTTAAGAACCATTCGCAAATCTGGACTTTTTAATTCGATATGTGGGAACCACCTGAAATGGGTTCTCCTGAGTCCGATTGCCACAACAATTAATTGAGCAAAAGCACCGATTAAGGCGCCTATACCAAGCCCGACTAAACCGAGGCTATCTTTGAATATAAAAATGCTGGCGATTATCGACATGTTGTAAAACAGTGGAGCGATTGCAAAGAAGAAGAACTTGCCCATGGTTTGCTGGACGCTTGTAAAGATTCCAGAAATTGTAAACAGCAAAGGATTAAGTGCCAGCAGGCGCATGATGTTGGCAGCCACATCGAGCTGAGCCGGCGAAAGCCCAGGTGCCACGACATGTGAAATTAATGGTTTAGCAAAAACCAAAATAATCACCGCTACGAAGAACATGAGTATTGCCATAA
>JBAXMV010000125.1:0-1558 GCA_037134095.1 bacterium
GCTGATGGTGTATATGCAACAGTAAAAATCTACCTAGAATCATTTGTGCCAATATAAATACACCTTGTTCTAGCGTTCCAATTTCCAGCATCGGAGTACATTGCTGCATAATTTTCTTGCGCAAGAATGCAGCCCTCCCTTGAGTTAAATTCAGCAAGTCGGCTGTAACCTGCCGCCAGTAAATAGCGCCCTTCATTGGGGCCGCCACTGGCAACCATAATTACCTCGCTGTGGCAGGCCGATAGACCTAAAAAAATACCCGAGCAAAGAAAAATCTTCGTAAGATTTAGCATTATTTATTTCCTATTTTTTAAAATGCGATATTTTTTGAGGTTCAAGAAAAATGATTCAGTCTCCAATGAGATAAAGCGGGAAGAATCCAATAGGCGAAAACTTTAAATCTTGTTTGATACGCCAAAAGAAATCATGGTTTGGTTTTGATTCGCGCCAGGAGCATATCCAACGTTTGCATTAATTGAAGAATTACCCCTAACCCCTACAAGCCCAATGCTTAGCGCCGATTTGCCACCATAAAATGCAGTACCTGCTGATGTATAGACTCCATCACCGCCAGTTATGGGGGCGGTTCTAGCAGTCGCCAATGCACCCGCCATTGCAACCCCAGAATTCAAATTGTTTATTTGATTTTGTTGGCTGCCAAGAGATTGCTTCAATCCATATATATCCTGTGTATTTTGATTAGTTTGGGATTGAATGCTCGCGACTTGATTTTGGACGTTATTAATGGCCGTTATATTGCTTGAGATATTGGTGTTGATTGTTGCCACTGTGCTATCGGTATAGGTCTTTGACTGCGTTAGGGCAGAATTTGCGGCAGCGGTAGCATAGCCTGTGGAATCTACCTGCGTCGCAATATTTTGAGTGCCAACCGAACCGGACTTTGAGCCAATAGCTACATTAACCTGCCCAACATTGGCAGCATCCGTGCTTGCTACGCCAGAAGCGACATTATTAATTTTATTGCTGCCCATACTAACTACGGTACCGGCGGAAACTGTAACGCCATTATTGGCAATTAAATTGCCGTCTATCTGAACATTCACAGGTGTAGCTCCTATAACCCCAGCACTTGAAATTGTTGTTCCGCCCAGATGAAGGTCTGCGCCTGCTGGTGCAGCTCCATCGGTTGTAATTCGATCGGCGCCGCCGTTGGAGGATGACCCAGAGACAATCTGCACAGCATTTGTTCCAATTGAAACAACATTATTACTACCAAGTAATTTACCGGTAACGCTTAAATCTCCGTTAATAGTGGCACCTTTCAGGGATGCATCATATTGAACTGAATTGCCTGCCAATGTCATAGCGCTTTGGGCGACAGAACTAACGTCAGCTACAACTAGGTTAGTGGTCGAAAGGTTTGATGCAAGACCGTTGATTGCACTGCCTTGGACCACCACAAGTGCAGAAGTATTTTGAAGGCCCACAGCAACTGCATTTGCAAGGATTGAAGCATTCGAAGCATCTGCAATTGCATTATTAGCTGATGTAATTGCAGATACGACATCGCTCGTGTTTCTAGCAACAAGAATATTTG
>JBAXMV010000126.1:0-1552 GCA_037134095.1 bacterium
TGCCTGGTCAAAAACCCCTTTTAAGTTAGCGACTACTCTGGCTGGAAAGACTGTTGGTATTGTTGGTATGGGCCGTATTGGCCAAGATTTAGCCAAACGACTTGAGCCTTTCAAAGTTGAGATTGCCTATAGCGGCCCGAGCCCAAAACAGGCGCCCTACACCTACTATCGAGATATTAAAGATTTAGCTCGTAATAGCGATGTTCTCTTCTTAGCTTGTCCTGCCACTCCAGAGACCAACAAGATGGTTAATCAAGAAGTTTTGGAGGCTTTAGGACCCGCAGCTTTTTTAATCAATATTGCCCGTGGTAGCGTAGTAAATGAGGAGGCCCTTTTATATGCGCTGCAACATAAAAAGATTGCTGGTGCTGCTCTAGATGTTTTTGAGAATGAACCAAATCCCAATCCAGCCTTCTTAAGGTTGGATAATGTTTTACTAACACCTCATATAGGTAGTGCCACCACAGAAACACGGATAGCCATGACCAATTTAGCTGTAGATAATTTAGAAGCTTTTTTTGCACAACAACCACTTCTATCAGAAGTATCTAATTAAAACGGAGTCAGCATGACCATTTCTTTAATTCCATCCACCCTACCTGCAGTGTTATCTCCTGTATTAACACCGTTCAAAGCAGATGGCACTCCAGACGCACAAAAATTGCTCAAACAATGCAAATGGCTAGATGCAAATGGCGTTGGTCAGGCAATCTTTGGAACCAACTCCGAAGCAAATTCAATGTCTGCCACACAAAAGATGAATACGCTTACCGCGCTGATTGAAGGTGGTTTAAATCCAGAACATATGATGCCCGGTACTGGCTCGACTTCTGTCGAGAGCACTTATCGGATGACTGCCCATGCTGTAAGCCATAAGTGTGCGGGCGTATTAATGCTGCCACCCTTCTACTACAAAGATATTACCGATGATGGTCTGTTTGCCTACTTCTCTGAAGTAATTCAAAGGATGGGTAACTCAGCGTTGCAAGTTTATATTTACAACATACCCCCTGTCACCAAAATCAATTTAAGCCTTTCGTTGCTAGAACGCTTAATTAAAGAGTATCCAAAAACTGTTATTGGCATGAAAGATAGCTCTGGTGATTGGGAATACACAGAATCCGTTATTAAACTACTGGCTAGCTCAGGCTTCCGCGTATACGCCGGTAGTGAAACATTCCTCATGCGTACCTTACGTGCCGGTGGGGTTGGCTGTATTTCTGCAACCGCAAACGTCAATCCAAAAGCAATTGCTGATGTTGCAACGCACTGGAGAGAATCGGATGCGGATGAACGCCAAGCAGACCTAGATCGGTTGCGCAGTATTTTTGCCAAGTACCAAATGATTGCTGGGATGAAAACTGCTGTTGCCCATTTCAGTAAAGATCCTGAATGGTTAAGAGTACGCCCACCACTCATGCAATTGACTGCTGATCAACAAGCTAAATTATTGAGTGAACTTAAAGCGGCCAATTTCAGCATGCCAGGTCTTTAACTCGATTTATTACAAAATAATCAGGAGACAAAATGAAACTACTTAAAGTCATTATTC
>JBAXMV010000127.1:0-1530 GCA_037134095.1 bacterium
GGTAGTAAGTATGTCCGTTAACTGTTACGGTCATGTCACTGGAAGCGCCGGCTATAGCTATACTGTCTATTTGTATGGGTCTTATTGATTTTTGAAGTGCAACTAGAAGTTGCTGAGTTGATCCGTAGTTTGCACTTACTGTAAATACAAATGGTATTGCAACGGGGGTTGGTGATTGGCTTTCGCCAGCAGACTGTGAAGCTTGAGCATCGGTGCCTGTTATGCTCTTTATAGTAATATTACGATCGTGTAATATCTTTTCCAGAGAAGATGTTAAGGCAGGAAAATCGTAAGTACTTGGCAATGAGTTTAAAACTATTTTGGCATTGTTGCCATCGTTATCGGCAGTGCCATTCACATTTCCACCTATTGCGTTTGGACTGTTGCTAATAAATTTCTTATAAGAAGTGTTGAGGTCGCTGTAAGCTTTGATGTTTGCGTCAAGCTGAGAGTTGGCCTTTGACTTAGCGCTGGCAACCTTAGCTTGGTATTTATTCTGGCTAAAAAGCGAGCTAGATGCCACCAAACAGAACACTACAACAAAGGATGCAACCCCTACTATTCCTACCGTAACAGCGTTGGCTTTTGATAGTAGATTATGTTCTTTGGAGTTTGAAGTATTGGCCATGTCTAGTTCCCTCCTGCTTGTACGCCACCAGGTGTTCCGGTGAATAAATCTTTAGGCTGTTCTACAGAAGATCGTGTGGTAGTTTGATTTGGCACGATTAGCTTAACCTCTTTTGTAATATCGAAAATAGCAGGATCGTAACTGTATGTAATGCTGTAATTCACGCCGTTAGACACCGAAAAGTTACTCAATACAACATTACTGAAAGCCCTTTTCTTGGCTGACTTATCGGCAGTAAAATCTGTGAATTTAAGAGTGTCGACGTATTTGTTAACATCGCTGAGAGCATTGGCCTTTCCAGTCACGGAAATAATGTGAGTATTAAAATCTACGCCAAGACTAGTAATGCTAACGTCAACTGGAGTTACCTGATTCATATAGCCAAGTAAACGGGATGCCGCTGGCTTAGAAGCGTGCAGAGTGGTAAGGCTGCCTAGCTGGTTTTGTATAGTTAAAATTTTACCTAGTTGCTTATCGCTTTGTAACTTAGCTGTTTTGGCTGCAATCTCTTTGTTGAGATCATTGATATGCTTTTTCTGTATCTGGCTGGCGCTGAAAAGCACTGCTACTAGTGCTATCGCGGCAATACTGGCTATAACAGCGATAGTTGTGAGCAAGCGCTGCATTCTTTGAGCTTTCACGAGCTCGAGTTTAACATTCGGTAATAAGTTGAGTTGGATCATGTGACTCGCTCCGCTAAGCCTACTGCAACGCCAAACTGGCTTGATAATGAAAGTAGTTCATTTTGTCGTTCTTGCCCGTATGCGACATTTCTCCAGGCATTACCAACTTCTACGTTTACGCCAAACTTGTTTGCTAAATGCAGTGGTAATTCTGGGATAGCAGCTGCGCCGCCTGACACTATTAGGTTGTCTATTTTGGACCCCGTATATCTGGTCTGG
>JBAXMV010000128.1:0-1504 GCA_037134095.1 bacterium
CCAAGAGACCCAATAAGCCAGCGCCTAAAGTGATAATGACTGGAAAACGATCCATTACCGTAGGGAGCAAAGTACTGCCAAAGATGATTAAAGGAATAGAAAGTCCAAGGCCAATAATTAAGAGAAGCAAACGAGTTTCTTCTGGACCCTTTTGTGCTGCAGCAGCAACAGCAAGAACGTTATCTAAACTCATCACTAAATCCGCTATCAATATGGTACGAATGGCACCCCAGATATTCGAATGACCTTTCATCTCTTCTTCTTCACCACTATCTGCCAACAGTTGCACGCCAATGTAGAGTAGCAAAATGGCGCCAACAATCTTAAGGTAGGGCAAGGCTAGTAAATGTACAGCTGTTATTGTTAGCACAACGCGCAAAATAATCGCTGCTGCACTACCCCAAAAAATAGCCTTCTTTTGCTGAGCAGGCGGCAAGTTACGTGACGCCAACGCGATCACTACTGCGTTATCGCCTGATAACAGGATATTGGCTACGATGATTGATAAAAGTGCCGCCCAAAAGGTGGCATCTGAAAAAGCTGAAAAATCCATATTGTCTCCCTAGGTTTTTATGTTTTAACTACTTATTCTGAACTGTTAATTACAACATAGCTTTTAACAAAGCTGCCATTTCTGATGGATTCTTTGTTACTGTGAAGCCACACTCTTCCATGACGGCAAGTTTGGCATCGGCAGTATCTGCTCCACCAGAAATCAATGCGCCAGCATGGCCCATCCGTTTTCCTGGAGGCGCTGTTACGCCAGCAATAAAGCCTACTACTGGCTTTTTCATATTGTCCTTACACCAACGAGCAGCTTCAGCCTCATCTGGACCACCGATTTCACCAATCATGATGACGGCGTCAGTTTCTGGATCTTCGTTAAACATTCTCATGATGTCGATGTGCTTCAAACCATTGATTGGATCACCACCAATACCAACAGCCGTAGATTGCCCTAAACCAATTGCAGTCAATTGACCAACTGCTTCATAAGTCAAGGTTCCAGAGCGGCTTACAACACCAATACGACCCTTCTTATGAATATGCCCAGGCATGATGCCAATCTTAATTTCATCAGGAGTGATAATTCCTGGACAGTTAGGGCCTAGTAATAAAGTTTTCTTGCCGCCTTTAGCTTCTTTAGCTTTCATCTTGTTGCGCACTTCGAGCATATCGCGCACAGGAATACCTTCAGTAATACAGATCACGAAATCAAGGTCAGCCTCAACCGCCTCCCAAATTGCAGCAGCAGCACCTGGAGGCGGCACATAAATGACGGAAGTCGTAGCACCAGTTTGCGCTGCAGCTTCTTTAACAGTTCCATAAATGGGAATATTAAAAATAGACTCGCCAGCTTTTTTAGGATTCACGCCAGCAACAAAACAATTTTTGCCGTTTGCGTACTCTTGACACTTTTCAGTATGGAACTGACCAGTCTTACCAGTAATGCCTTGAGTAATGACCTTAGTGTTTTTATTAATCAAAATAGACATATTGAAAT